>JBKOZO010000132.1:0-4034 GCA_046725935.1 Acidobacteriota bacterium
TCCGGAAGGAGCAGCGCCGTGGAGTGATAGAGCCGCGAATAGGAGGCGGTACCGGCAGAGCGGAAGGTGTTGGTGACGGGATCGTAGAGGTCGGCCGTTTTTCCGGGCCCGTTCGGGGCCTCGTTGTTCACCGATCCGCCCATCGCGAGGACGGTGCCGTCGGGCAGGATGACCGCATCCATCTGGATGCGGCCCGTCGACATGTCGGGGCCCGGCGTCCAGGCCGGGGAGGCCGCGGAGAGGTCGATGATCTCCGTCGAGCTGGTTGCCGGATTGCCGCCACCGAGGGCCATGACCTTCGGCGTGTAGGCCGGCGGGAGGAGAGGCAGGATCACGTCCGAGCCGTAGGTCCGGCCCAGAGTCGTCGGAGCCGAGGATGTCCAGGTCATCGCCGATGGATCGAACATGAAGCCCTTACTGCTCGACCCACCACTTCCGTGCCCCGTGTAAAAGACGTTGCCGTTCGGAAGCAGCGCCATTCGCGGGAACAGCGGCGGAGCGAAGGGCGCAGGGGAACTCGGGCTGCTCCAACCGGCTCCGTCGCTTCCGATGCCGTAGATCTCTACCGTGTTGTTCACTCCACCGCCGAGCTTCACTCCCGAGAACGCCATGATGCGGCCGTCGCCGAGCGTCGTGGCCGTCGCATACCAGCGGCCGTCCACCATGCTCGGGGACTGGACGAAGCGTCCCGTTGCCGGATCGAAGAACGAGGCGCGGTTGTCGCCGGTGAAAGAGTAGTCGGACGTGCCCCCAACCACGAGCGGTCGACCATCGGGCAGGGAGGCAGTGCCGCTGCAGAAGACGTCATAAGTGAGGTTCTGAACGGCGATGCTGCTTTGGGTGGTGCCCGCTGGATCCCAAACCGCCGCGCGGTAGCTCTCGGAACCCTCCGAGTTGTTATGCGCATCGCCCTCCGAACCGGCCACGATCAGTACCTGCCCGGTGCGCAGGAGAGTCGCGGAGATCGGGTTGATCGGCATCTGGTAGGCCAGCGTCATCCATTGCCCGGTGATGTGCGGAACGTCGGAGACGCAGGACTGTGCTTTCGCCGCGGAGGGAAGCCCTGCGGCTGCTCCAACGGCGAACAGCGGGATGAGCAACCGGCGGCGAACGAAAGCGATCACGGTGGCAGCAGTCGTTTGCTTTGTCACTTGCTGGCCTTGCCTGGCCAGACGTACCCTATGCCTGTCCAGAGGAACAGGTCAAGCCGACGACATATCGAAACGCCGCGAACCCTCCATTCAGGCTCGGGGCCGCGTCCGGGCTCCGGTCGCCACGCCCGGGCGAAGAGCGAGCCGCCTGCTCGAACTCGCTGACCTGTTCCTGAGGCCTCTATGCTGAGGCGCGAAGCCGGTGGCGGAGCCAGACCCCGAACGAGTGCGGGCGACGTGGTGGCCCATACGGGAAACGAACTCGTGTCGCGCCCGAAAAGGCGCGCTCAAGTGAGTCGCTTTGAGAGGGCTGCGTCCGCGCGTCGCTCGCGGTGGCTCGGAGGTCTGGGTGCGCCACCAGGTCGCAGCTCAGGGCTCGACCACTTCGGTCTGAAGCCTCGCCTGCAGTGTCCGACGCGACTCTACTTTCGGTGGCGCAGGACTCGTTGGATTTCACGCTCTCGACGCTGCCGCTAAACGCGGAGGCAACGTAACAGTAGGTCGTCTTCAGTAGACCGGAGCGCGCCGCCGCGCCGTCAGTTGATGGTGATGGCCCTCAGTTTCGTGTTGTTCGCCTCGTTCGTCTCCACCTCCGCGTTGCCGTCGTCGGCGACCACGAAGAGGTTGTAACTCCCCGTCGGCGTTCCGGCGGGGATCGTCACCGGCACGGCTCCCCCGGACGACGTATTCGGCGCCAGCGGCAGCACGGTGCGGGATCCCAGGAATGTGTCCGGACCGCTCGGAGGCCGCAGGTAGATGTTCGTGGTCGAGCTGACTCCGCTCGATCCGCCTCCCTGGTTCTTGGTCGTTGGCGTGACGTTGATTGTCTGACCGGGCTGCGCCGAGACCGGAGCCGAGATCGACAAGACGATCAGGTCCGGGCCGATCGCGATCGACTTCGTGCGGGTGTTGTTGGTCTCGTTGGTTTCGAAGACCGTGTTCGGATCGTCCGCCTTCGCGATGATGTACCAGGTCCCCGTGGCCGTCCCGGCGGGGATCGTCACCAGCGCCGAACCCAGACTCTTCCCGCCGGAGGCGATCGAGCCGGTAGTCCGGCTGCCGATCAACGTGTCGCCGCCCAGCACCGAGTCCGACGAGAGGTAGAAGGCTGTCGTGGAATCCGGCACGTCGCTCCGGCCCGCGGCATTCGCGGTCGTGTCCGTCACCGTGATCGAAAGCCCGGCGCCCGACTTCCCCGGCGCCCCGAGCACCGACACGCTGAGTTCCGCCCCGATCGTGATGGCCTTCGCTCTGGTGTTGTTCGTCTCGTTGCTCTCCGCGATGGCCAGGGGACCGTCCGCCTTCGCGATGATGTAGTAGTTGCCGTTCGCCACGGAGGGCAGCGTCTGGTTGGTCGTCAGCACATTCTGCGTTCCGCCCGCCAGAGCGGGGACGCTACGGCTGCCGAAGGGGATGTCGCCGCCGTCCCAAACGGCATCGTTGGAGAGGTAGTAGCTCGTCGTGGACGCCGGGGCCTGGCCGGCGCCGGTCGTGTTGCGCGTCGTATCCGTGATCGAGATCGTGCGGTTGGATCCCGAGGCAGTCGGCACGGTGAGCGTTGTGACCGTCAGATCCGGGCCCAGCACCGTGATCGCCTTGGTCCTGACGTTGTTGGTCTCGTTGGATTCCGGAACCGATCCATCCCCATCGGCGTTGGCGATCAGGAAGTAGCTGCCCGGCCCCTGTCCTGCCGGTATCACGACATTCGTGGAGCCGGCGCTGGAGATGCCGGGGTTCAGCGACGGCACGGGCCGGGATCCCAGGAGAGTATCGCCGCCGTCGAGGACGCCGTCGGCGGACAGCCAGATCTTCGTGTTGCTCGTGCCCGGGAACGCGGGCCCGCCGGTCAGGTTCATGGTCGTGTCGGTCACGGCGATCGTCGCGCCGGCGGCCGCAGATGCCGGACCTCCGAGAACGGAAACCGTCAGGTCGGGCTTGATGTTGAAGGCCGCGGTGCAGGTCTTGTCGGCGTCCAGCGTGACGACACCGTCCGCGCAGTCGACGTCACCCGACCAGCCGCCAAAGACGTAGGTCGCGCCCGGCGCGGGTAGGAGCGTCACGACGGTTCCGGTGTCGAAGCTCTTCACGCACGTCGCCCCGCAGTCGATACCCGCGGGCGTGCTCGTCACCGTGCTGGTGGCGGCGCCGGTTCCGGTCCGGGTGACCGTCAACGAAGCGGTGGGCGGCCCGGGTGTCGTGCTCGCCTCGCCCGAGTCTGCGCTCTCGCCGCCCGCATCCGGGCCACCGGTATAGCTTGCCGACACCACGTAGTAATAGGTCGTGCCATTGGCGAGTCCGGTGTCCAAGTAACTCGTGCCCGCAGGGCACGCGATCCCCACGTACGGCCCCCCGCTCACCGCAGCGCGCTTGACGTGGTAGCCGCTGGCTCCGATCGAGTCCGGCCATGACAGCGACACCTGGGCGTCACCCGGAGTGGCCGTCAAGCTCGCCGGCGGTGCGAGATTGCCCAGAAGAGTGGTCGATGTGGTGTGGGTGAGCGCTCCGCTGGTGCCGGTGACCGTGAGGGAGAGCGCGAAAGGAACGGCGCTCGTGGTCGTGTTCATGGTGAGGGTCGAGGAGCCCGAGCCGGTGATCGAAGCGGGGCTGAAGCCGCCGCTCGTGACCCCCGACGGGAAGGGCGACTCGCTGTCGACGGTCAGGGTCACGGATCCCGCGAAGCCGGTGATGGGTGTGACCGTCACCGTGAACGTCGTCGCCTGGCCCGGAGCGACCATCTGCGCGGGCGGGCTCGAGGTGATCGAGAAGTCGGGGGTCGGCGGAGTCACCGTGATCGTGCGCGTCGGCGGACTGGGATCGGAGTTTCCGTCGGCGTCGATGACGGTCAGAGAGGTGACGTAGGTGCCCGGGACATCGAAGGTGACG
>JBKOZO010000133.1:0-9804 GCA_046725935.1 Acidobacteriota bacterium
CGCCCGGCGACGCGATGGAGAACCTTGGGAAGCGAGGACCGCATCCGCGAGCCCACGCCCGCGGCGAGCACGATCACTCCCGGAGCAGCCGAGCTCCCGCTCGCCGTTTGGCGGGAGCGGGAACGTCGCTTCATATTGAGAAGAGTGGAAGCGCCGTCTGCCGTCTGCCGTCCGCCTGCCGTCTGTCTTCTACGAGGCGAGCAGCTTCTGGAATTCGGGCATCTCCCGCACCGGGTCGAAGTCCCGATCGTGCCGCGCGAGAACGCGGTGGCGCTGATCCTCTTCGATCGCCTTCTGGAGATGTCCGACCGCCGTCTCCAGCTCGCCCCGCTGCGCGTAGCAGCACGCCAGCAGGAAGTCGACCTTGCCGCCGCCGTTCTTCTTGGCGGCCCGCTGGAGGTGGTCGATGGCCTCGGTGAGGTTGCCGCGGTTCTTCTCGAGGACCGCGGCGTAGTAGAAGTCCTCGGGCTCGGTCAGCTCCGGCCGGGGGTCCCGCCGCTGCCGCTCGCAGACCGTCAGGTACACCTTGGCGCGATCCACGAGCTCGCGCTCCTCGGGGTACTTCTGGATGAGATCGATGAAGTGGCGCTCGGCCTCGTCCAGCTTCTTCTTCTGGAGGGCCGCGACGCCGCGATCGTAGTCTTTGCGGGCGTTCTCGGTGTGCTTGGAAAGCTCCTTGAGCGTCTGGGCCTTCTTGGCGACGAGGTTTTCCGAGGCGCCGCCCAGGAGTCCCAGCCCCTTCATCTTCTTTTCCAGCTCGTCGATCCGAACCGAGAGCGCGTCCGCCAGTGCCTGGGGGCTCATCTTCTCGGCGTTGTCCTTCAAGAATCGGAGTTCCGCGTCGGCCCAGCGCTTTGTCATCTTGGTTGCACCTTTCCGGCGTCCGTCGAAAAACGGCGTATTGTAGGGACGCCCCGGCCCCCTGTCAAATGCGGCGGAATACGGCGGCGGAAGGCGCAGGTTTTCCATCACATGACGACCCTCGGATTCGCCCGGCTCGCCCTCGGTGTGATCGTCGCCACCGCGCTCGGTGCGGCCTTTCTCCCCTCGGCCGGCCTCGCCTCGCCCCAGGACAAGGCCCAGACGGCGACCGGGACGGTGACGAAAGTGCAGGCATCGCAGCGAACAGTGACCGTCGCGATGACGGAGGGCGGCGAGGCCGTGTTCGTCTGGAACCCCGACACCAAGATCAACGGCACGCTGACCCCCGGCGCCCGCGTCACGGTCCGGTACCTGCCCGGCGACGGCGGACGCAACGTCGCTCTTCAGATCACCGTCGCTCGCAGCTGAGACGTTTTGAGGGGCGCTCGACGCGCCCGACGAGAGCGGAGAGCGGTCCCCGGCTGTTGGCAACAGACCCTGGACACGATGCCCGCGTCTGTTCTTCAGCAGCCTGCTAGAATCTCCGCGCCCGCGGGACGGCCGCGGCGAGGAGGATCGGATGGGGATGTACATCATCGCGGAGCCGTGCATCGGCACCAAGGACACGGCGTGCGTCGACGTCTGCCCGGTCGATTGCATCCATCCGCGTAAGGACGAGAAGGGATTCGAGACGGCCGAGATGCTCTACATCGATCCGGACGTCTGCATTCAGTGCGGCAATTGCGAGCCCGCCTGCCCGGTGACCGCCATTTTCACGGAAGAGACGATTCCCGAGAAGTGGAAGCACTACCAGCAGATCAACGCCGACTGGTACAAGCAGAACAAGTAGGGGCGGACCCTAAGTTTCAAGACCGCAGAAGGCAGTAGGCAGACGGCAGGAGTTCGTCTGCCGTCTGCGGTCCGCCGTCTGCCGTCTCACGCTCCCTTGAGCACCTTCTTCAGAAATGCGTCCGCTCGGGCGTTAGCGTCCGCAGCGTCGGCCGCCCGGTAGACGCTCGGATCCTTCGACGACGCGAACGCGTGGCCGGCGTCGGGATAGATCTTGAAGTCCACGGACTTGCCGGCCTTCTTCGCCTCGGCTTCGAACGCCTTCACGTCCGAAGGCGGAATGCCCTGATCTTTCCCTCCGAAGTTGCCGAGCAGCGGAACCCTCAGGCTCGCGATCGTCGACGGCTCGGTCACGAGGTGGCCGTAATAGATGACCGCCCCCTTGAGGTTCGGCTCGGCGAGGGCGAGGTTGAGCGCCAGCCCGCCTCCCATGCACCAGCCGATCACGGCGATCTTCGACGGATCCACGTCGGGCCGGGAACGCAGGTAAGACACCGCCGCCTTCATGTCGCGCAGCGCCCGGTCGTCCGGCATGCCGCGCATCAACTGGTGGGCGGTGTCGGCGTCCGTGGCGACCTTGCCGCGGTAGAGATCCGGCGCCAGCGCGATGTAGCCCTGCTTCGCGAACTCGTCCGCCTTGCCTTTGACCCAGTCGTTGAGACCCCACCACTCCTGGATCACGACGATCGCGGGCTTCTTGCCCGCGCCGCCGGGAGCGGCGAGATAACCCGACACCGTCTCCGAGCCGCTCGGGTACGACACCATCGTGCCCGCTGCCGAGACGGCGGCCGCGACGGCGAATCCGATTCCCACCAGCCACGAAGCCTTCATCCACATGGCTCCTCCCTTGCTGCGCTAATCTTATTTCGGTGGAGTTCCTCTTCCCCATCGCCGACCTCGATCCCGCGGGCCGGCTCCAGAATCTGTACGACCGCCTCGCCTTCCGGTTCGGCTTCGACCCCGCGCGCGTCCGGCTCTCGCGGCGCAAGCTGACCGGCGGAGAGATCGTCTACGGTTCGCCGCACGCGATCGTGATCTCGGCCCATCTGTCTCCCGCCGAGCAGGAGAACACGCTCCGCCACGAGGCCGCCCACGCGTGGGCGTGGCGCCTGGACCGGCGCAGTTCCGGGCACGGGCCCCTGTTTCGGAAGCTCGCCCGCGCCCTCGGCGCGAAACCCGGGGGCGCGCCGGAGACGGCGGCGCTCAAGGAGTTTCGGAACAGTCGGGTTCGCGTGACGTATCGCTGCGAAGGCTGCGGCCGGCTCTTCCGCCGCTTTCGCCCGTTTCGCGGCGCCCGCGACTGCGCGGCGTGCCGCCGGGCGGGGCGTCCCGCGCGTCTGCATCGGCTTCGATCGGCGGAGCGATGACGCGACTGCCGCCGGGCTTCCGCGTGGGCCACGCCACGGACGCGGCGCGACGCACGGGCTGCACGGTGATCCTGCCGCCCGCGGGAACGATCGCCGCGGTGGACGTGCGCGGCGGCGCGCCCGGGACGCGCGAGACCGGAGTCTTCGCGCCGGGGAACCTGACTTCCGACATCCACGGCGTCGTGCTCGCGGGGGGCAGCGTCTTCGGCCTCGCGGCGTCGCAGGGGGTGGCGGAGTGGATCGTCGAGCACGGCGGCGGCATGCAGATCGGGCCGGCGCGCGTGCCCATCGTCGCGAGCGCGGTGCTCTTCGACCTCGGCGTCGGCGACCCGACGGCGTTTCCGGACGCCGCCATGGGGCGCGCCGCCTGCGACGCGGCGTCCGAGGAAGCGATCGCCTCCGGGCGCGTGGGAGCCGGCACGGGCGCCACAGTCGGCAAGCTCCTCGGCGTCGAGCGCGCGGCCGAAGGCGGGATCGGCGCCGCGGAGGTGCGGCTGCCGGACGGCGCGATCGTCTCGGCGATCGCGGCGGTCAACGCGGTCGGCGACGTCGTCGACCCGGAGACGGGCGCTCTTCTGGCCGGACCGGCGAAGCCGGGATTCCGGTCGGATCGCGCGCTCGTCGAAGAGCGTCGGATCGGGGGGCCGTTTCTCGGCGGCAACACGACGCTCGTAGCCGTGGCGACGTCGGTTCCGTTCGATCCGGCGTCGTTGAAGCGCGTGGCGATCGAGGCCCACGACGGTCTCGCCCGCGCGGTGCGCCCCTCGCACACGCTCTTCGACGGAGACGTCGTGTTCGCTCTGGCGCCGGGCGGCGGGCCTCCGCCGCTGCCGGCGCGCCTGCGCGTGGGCGCGGCGGCGGCGAGGGTCGTTGCGCAGGCGATCGTCGCCGCGATCTCTTCTCCCTCTCCCTCTGGGAGCCGTCCACCGGGGCAGACCCCCGGCCGTAGGCAACACCGGCCGAAGGCCGGTGGTATCGGGTAGGGATAAGGGGAGTGAATTCCGAGCGCCGGGGCATCCTCCTCGTCGCCGCGGCGGCCCTGCTCTGGTCCACCGGAGGCATCGGCATCAAGTGGCTCTCGGAGCCCCCGCTCGTGATCGCCTTCTACCGCTCGGCGACGGCGGTGTTCGCCCTCTGGGTCTTCTTCCGGCCCCGCGTGTGGCGTTGGACACCGGCGTTCCTGATCGGAATCGTCAGCTACGCCGCGTGCCTGACGACGTTCGTGCTCGCGACGAAGTGGACGTCGGCGGCCAACGCGATCTTCCTCCAGTACTGCGGAGTGGTCTGGGTCCTCATCGCTTCCCCGCTGATCCTCTACGAGCCCTTTCGGCGGCGCGACGCGATCGCCGTGGCGGTGGCGTTTGCGGGAATGCTCCTCTTCTTCGTCGGCCGTTTCGAGTCGCGAGACTTTCGCGGCGAGATCGCGGCCCTGATCTCCAGCGTCGGCTTCGCCACGCTCGTTCTGGCTCTGCGGCGCGAGCGCGGAACGGGAGCCGAAGCGGTCGTGACATACGGAAACGTGCTGGCGGCCCTGGTCCTCTTTCCTTTCGTCCGGACGCAGCTCGCCGTCCCGGCGAAGGAGGGCGTGGTGCTCGTTTTCCTCGGTGTCGTCCAGATCGGCGTGGCGTACGCGCTCTTCGTGCGCGGCTTGAAGCACGTCACGGCGACCGAAGCCGCCCTGATCGGGATGCTCGAGCCGATCTCCAACCCCGTCTGGGTCTTTCTCTTTCTGGGGGAACGGCCGAGCGCGTTCTCGATGCTGGGGGCGGTCATCGTGCTGTCGGCGATCGCCTGGCGCACGCTGACGAGCGGCCCGGCGGTGGCGACTCCGCCGCCGGACTGAGAAGTCCCAGGTCTCCAGGTTTACGGCAGATCGAATTCCTTCCGGATCCGCTCGCCGTCGGCGTCGAGCGCCGGAGGAAACCGCAGGGGCGGCGGCTCGCCCTCGATGCGGACCGGCGGCGCGACGAAGGAGACGCCCTGGCACTCCGCCACCGACGCGAGAGCACGCGCGTTCTCCGACCGAAGCGCCTCGAGCGGTCCTCGCACCGGGCCGGCCGGAATCCCGGCCGCGCGGCATCGCGCGACCCAGGTCGCCCGGGTCTCACGAAGGAAGATCGGCGCAAGCTCGCCCTCGAGGAGCGCGCGATGGGCCACGCGCGCGTCGTTGGTGGAGAACCGCCGGTCGGCCGTCCACTCCGGATGCCCGACCAGCTGCGCCAGCCGTTCGAACTGCCGGTCGGTGCCCACACCGAGGACGAAGTCGCCGTCCGACGCGGTGAAGGTCCGATAGGGAACGATCTGCGGATGGGCGTTGCCGTGACGCTCGGCCTCACGCCCGGTCAGGAGCGCCGACTGGGCCACGTTGATCAGCGATGCCAGCGTCGCCGAGAAGAGGTCCGTCTCGATATGGCCCCCTCTTCCCGTGCGCTCTCGGGCGGTCAGCGCGGCCAGGATCCCGATCGCGGCGTAGCAGCCCGCGAGTAGATCCGAGACCGCGACTCCCGCCTTCATCGGGCCCGAGTCGCGCGTTCCGGTGATCGCCATCAGACCCGCTCCCGCCTGCGCGAGCAGATCGAACCCGGGCGCCGAGGCGTCGGGCCCGGACCGGCCGAACCCCGTGATCGAGGCCGTGACCAGCCGGGGATTCTCGCGGCGCAACTCCGACAGCGACAGGCCGAACTTCTCCAAACCTCCGGGCGGGAAATTCTCGACGAGCACGTCCGCGCGCCGCGCCAGCCGCCGCACGGACTCCGCTCCCTCCGGTGTCGCGAGGTCGAGCGCGATCGATTCCTTGTTCCGGTTTACCGAGAGGTAGTACGCCGAGAGCCCGGTCGCCTCGTGATACGGCGGCCCCCACGCGCGCGTGACGTCGCCGTCCGAAGGATGCTCGACTTTCAGGACGCGGGCGCCGAGGTCGCCGAGCATCATCGTGCAGAAGGGTCCCGCGAGGACCCGCGAGAGATCGAGGACGAGCACGCCCGACAGGGGCGCGGCCACGGTACGGCCTTCTAGCGGGCCGCGGCCGGCGCGGGGCGCCAGCCGAGCGGCCCGGGCAGGAAGTGGAAGAGCCCGAGGGGCGAGATCACGACTCCGTCGACCTTCTTCGACATTCCCCAGTACTGGTCCGCGCCCCAGAGAAAGTCCGCGGGCAGGTCGGCCGCGAGGACGCGATGGATCTGCTGGTAGAGCGCGATCCGCTTGGCCGGATCGAGCTCGAGGCGAGCCGCTTCCATCAGCTTGTCCGCCTCGGGGTTGGAGTAGAAACCCACGTTCTCGCCCTTCGGCGGAGCCTGCTTCGAGTGAAAGTAGCGGTAGGGATCCACGTTCGGAGGCAGGAAGAGCCGGCCCGTCAAATGGGCGTCGAACTCCCCCGCCTGCACGCGCTCGGTCAACGCCGGCCAGTCCAGAGCCCGGACGTTCGCCTGGACTCCGACTTTTTCGTAGGCGCTGCGCAGGATCTCGGCGATGTTCGCGTCGGTCGGCGCGGCCGCGCGCACGAGCAGATCAAATACCGCCTTCTTGCCGCCCTTGCTGCGGATCCCGTCCGGGCCCGGCTTCCAACCCGCGGCGTCGAGGAGACGCGCCGCCTCGGCAAGATCCTGGGTGGGAGGCGGCACGTCGGGCGCAATCTCCGGGATTCCCGGAGGATACGGCCCGGATACGAGCGCCGCGCCGTCCGGCGGGTACAGCTGCTTCGCGGTCTCGGCTCGCGGCCAGGTCAGCGACAGCGCCTTGCGCACGCGCGTGTCGCGAAACAGCGGGTGGCGGCAGTTCCAGATCACCAGGACCTCCATGAACTGCGGCACCTTCAGCAGCCGATTCCGTGCGTTGAACTCGGGCGAGGTCTTCGCCGGCTCGATGCGGTCGCGCGTGACCCGGAACTCGTCGAGCTCTCCGCGCAGCCCGGCCTGGTAGAACGTCGCGCGGTCCGGGATGATCCGAAAGACGACTTCGGAAAACCCCGCTTCCGACGCCGACGCGCTTTCCCGCCGCACCAGCCGGATCTTCGAGTTGGGTTCCCACGACGCCAGACGGTACGGGCCGCTCCCCGCGGGATGCCGGTCCGTCTCGGCCGGACTCGAAGCGCGCGCGTACGCCTTGGCCGAGACGATCGGCATGTTGAAGGCGAAGGCGCGTTCGGCGTAGGGCTCGGAGAACCGGATGCGCACGGTCTGCGGATCGGGCGTCTCGATCGAGGCCAGGCCGTCGAACGAGGCGCTCCACATGGCGGCGTTGACCTTCGGATCGCGCACCCGCTCGATCGTGAAGCGCACGTCGTCGGAGGTCACGGGCGATCCGTCCTCCCAGGTGGCCTTGGGATCGAGATGAAACTCGTAGACGAGGCCGTCCGGCGAGACCGTCCACGAGGTCGCGAGCGCCGGCGACGGCCGCCGCTGGACGTCGATGCCGAGAAGCGGGCGAAAGATCAGGGCCTCGACCGTCAGGGCGGCCTCCTCGGTCGTCGTGGTCGGGTCGAGGGTCGCCGCGTCCGCGAACAGGTGCCGCGACAGAATGGCGGCCGGAGCCGACGGGGCTTCCTTTCGCGCGCAAGTCAGCGCCGACAGCGCGGCCAGCGCAAGAAAACTCCAAGAAAGACGCTTCATCGGTGTCGCCAGAGAATAGCATCCCCGCGATGGCGACCGTCGTCCTCGACATCGAAACTGCGGGTCAGGAATGGGACGCGCTCGACGACGCGCAGAAGACTTATCTCCAGAAGAACGCGCGCACCGACGAAGAGCGCCTGCAGCTGCCCGAGACCATGTCGCTGTGGCCGTTCACGGGCAAGATCATCGTCGTCGCCATGCTCAACCCCGACTCGGGGCGCGGCCGCATCTGGTACGAGAGGAAGGAGGGACGGCTCGAAGAGAAGTCCTCCGACGGCCTCTTCACGTTCGTGGGAGACACGGAGCCGACGTATCTGGCCGAGTTCTGGAAGGCGATGCGGCGCTTCCACCGGTTCGTGACGTTCAACGGCCGGGGATTCGACGGGCCGTTTCTGATGCTCCGCAGCGCCGCTCTCGGAATCGCCGCCACGCGCAACCTCGTCGGCTACCGCTATTCCTTGCGGCCGCACACCGACCTGCTCGAGGCCATCACGTTCTTCGGGGCATCCCGCAAGTGGAACCTGGACTTCGCCTGCAAGGCCTTCGGCGTCGAAAGCCCGAAGGAACAGGGCATGGACGGCTACTCGGTCGGGCCCTATTACCGGTCCGGCAGGCTGCGCGAGATCGCCCTCTATTGCCGCCGGGACGTCGAGGCGACGGCCCGGCTGTATCAAAAATTGGAAAAGACCTTGCTCCCCGCCCTGGAAAACCGCTAAAAACAGCCGAATCCAAACGCTGTGCTAGGATGCCGGCCAACCGCGAAACCAGAAATGCCGAGGCCATGAGGGAGCGTCGCGCACATCCCCGATCACCGGCCAACGAGAGAGCTTCCGAGCGCATCCGCATCGGCGCGCCGGCGACGCTGAAGTGGGGCGAACAGGAGCTGTCGGGTTTCGTCGAGCTCGTGAACGTCTCGGGAATGTTCGTCGCCACCTCGAAAGTGCCCGAGATCGGTGACTACGTCGAGCTCGTCTTCTCCCTGCCCGGAGACCGGAGAAGCTTCCGGGTCCGCGGCAACGTCGTCTTCCTCGACCAGGCCCCGCCGACGGGCGCCAAGCGCCCGGGATTCGGCGCCCGGTTCGAGCGTCCTCCCGTGACTCTTCTCGACGCGATCCGCAACCTCAACCGCGAGCACTGAGGGCGGACGAGAGACCCCTCGTCTAGTCGGGTTTGGCCTGGGTCTGATTCAGCGTGCTGTAGGAGAACTCGATCGTCGCCTGCACTTCCGTCAGGACCCCTGCTCCGACCGACGAGATCGTCGCGGGCTGAACGTTGGTCAGCTCCCAGCGCACGAGAATGTTCCCGACGTTGTCCTTGGTGACGATGGCAACGGACTTGGAAATCGGATTGTCGGCGTTGGTGGCGGCATTGAGCCAGTCCTGGAGGCGATTGAGTCCCTTCTGAGTCACCGTGATCGATAGCCGCCGGTTGTCCGGCGAATAGAGCGTGTTGAGCTGGCGCGAATCGCTCTTGGTCATGGGATCGTGGTTGAACGCGATCTGATAACCGATGACGCCGGCGATCTGGGTTCCGTCGACGATGAACTGAAAGCTGTTCTCGCGCGGATCCGGGCCTGTCTGGGCCGCGAGAACGGCGGGAATCGCGAGCGCGAGCAGTGCCAGGAGCGTCCGGAGTCGGGGCATTCGATCCTCCTTTGAAAACGGCCTGCGAGCCTAGCACGCCCTCCCACGCGGCCGGGTCTTGAAATTGGGGCGGCCTCGACGGGAGAATACGGGTCTCCGAGGCCCGCCGTCGCTGCGGCGATCGGCCTCACTCCGAATCGGTGGGGATTCGAATCGCTTTCCCGAAGGAGGTTGCATGAGCCTGAAAGCCAAGGTCGCCATCGTGGCCGCTCTCGTGGCCGGAATCGCCATCGTCGGGGTCAGCACGACGCAGGCGGGCTCCGCCGCCACGACGTACGACGTCACCGCCGACACCATCGAGGGTTGCTCCTGCCCGCTCTTCTGCACCTGCTATTTCGGCTCGTCCGCCGACGAGCACTCGTGCAAGGCCAACAACGTTTACAAGTTCCGCAAGGGAAGCCACTACGGCAGCGTGGACCTCTCCGAGGCGGTCGTCTGGGTCAACCTGGATCTGGGCGGCGAGTGGCACCACAACCC
>JBKOZO010000134.1:0-40419 GCA_046725935.1 Acidobacteriota bacterium
AGCTCAAGGGTCCGAAGACCATCGTCCTCGACGGCAAGGGGCGGCGCGTCGTTCCCGGCTTCATCGACTGCCACACGCACATGTCGATGGGCGGCCTCGACCTGCTCGCGATGGACCTGCGCAAGACGAAGGACCCGGCCGAGTTCACGAGCACCGTTGCGGCGTACGCGAAGAAGCAACCGCCGGGAATCTGGCTGACGGACGGCGCGTGGGACCACGAGCAGTGGACGCCGCCGCGGCTGCCGACGAAGGCCGACCTCGATCCCGCGACCGGCGACCACCCGACCTGCCTCCAGAGGCAGGACGGCCACATGATGGTCTGCAACAGCCTCGCGTTGAAGCTCGGCGGCGTCGACAAGAACACGCCCGACCCGGCGGGTGGCGTCATCGTGCGCGACGCTGCCGGCAACCCGACCGGTGTCCTCAAGGACGAGGCGATGGACCTCGTCTGGAAGGCCCGCCCGCCACGGACGAAGGAAGAAATCGTCGCGGGCCTGAAGGCCGCGGTCGCGCACGCCGCGAAGAACGGCGTGACGTCCGTGCAGGACCTGCCGGGCAGCAAGCTGGACCTGCCCGGTTGGGACGAGATTCGCCGCTCCGGCGGCCTCACCGTTCGCGTCAACTACCGTCCGTCGATCGTGGACTGGCCGGCTGCGAAGAAGGCGCAGACCGACTACAAGCAGGACGAGTGGCTCAGGGTCGGAGGAGTGAAGGGATTCATGGACGGCGCGCTCGGCGCCGGAACGGCCGTCATGTTCGAGCCGTTCTCCGACGATCCCGGCAACACCGGCAAGTACGCCGCCGAGGCGATCCCGCTCTCCAAGATCGAGGAGCGCATCGCCGGCGCCGACGCCGCGGGACTGCAGGTCGAAGTACACGCGATCGGCGACAAGGCGATCATGGAGCTGCTCGACATCTACGCTCGGGTCGTACAGAAGAACGGACCGAAGGACCGGCGCTTCCGCATCGAGCACGCGCAGCACTTGCGCAAGAACGAGGTCCCGCGCTTCGCCGAGCAGAGAGTCATCGCGTCGATGCAGCCGTACCACGCGGTGGACGACGGACGCTGGGCCGACCGGCGGCTCGGCCCGGAGCGCCGACTCGGCGCCTACGCTTTCCGGTGGCTCCTCGACGCGAAGGCTACCGTCGCGTTCGGGTCCGACTGGGACGTCGCTCCGATCTCGCCGATCCTGGGAATCGCCGCGGCCGTGACGCGCGCCACGATCGACGGCAAACAGCCCGGCGGATGGGGGCCGGAGCAGAAGATCACGCCCGAGGAGGCCCTGCGCGCATACACGGTCACCGCCGCGTATGCCGCGTTCGAGGAAAAAGAAAAGGGCTCACTGGAGATCGGAAAGCTCGGCGACTTCGTAATCCTGTCGGATGACCCGCTTTCCGTGGCGCCCGCGGCCATCGAGAAGATCCAGGTCGACGCGACCGTCGTCGGCGGACGGGTCGTCCATTCGCACACGAAATAGGGCGGCGGGCGCCCGGGAGCTCATTTTCGCCCTAGCGCTGGCGCTGCTGGCGCCGGCGCTCCTATTGGCGCACGAGCTCGGCACGATCCGCGTCTCGGTCCGGTTCCAGAAGGACGGAACCTACCAGGTCGACGCGATCGTGGACCGACAACACCTGCCGCCCGGCTTCGGCGCCTCGGGAAACCGGATTCAGAGGCGTTTCGAGCTGGTCGAGAACCTGGCGCCCGAGCTCGAGAAGCGGGTCGGGCCGCTCATCGCCGACGCGATCAACCGCGCGTGGATCACGTTCGACGGAAAGCCTGCCTTTCCGCGCGTCACGCTGCTCGTGCCCGAGGCAGGCGCCGCGGCCGTGCCGGACGCGCCGGAGATCACGATCCGCTTCACGGGCGAGATCCCCGGAGGCGCGAAGACGTTTCAGTGGCAGAACGCCGGGGCGCCCGGCTCCAACATGCTCACGATCCGAAACGAGGGCGACGAGGCGGCCTCGCGCCAGTGGGTCGAGGGGAACGCGAAGAGCGAGCCGTTTACGTTGTAGTCCGAGATCGTGCCGATGACGCGGCGCCAGGTCATCGGGACGTATCTGAAGCTCGGCTTCACGCACATCCTGCCGAAGGGAACCGACCACATCCTCTTCGTGCTGGGGATCTTCCTGCTGTCGATCCACGTCAAACCGATCCTCATGCAGGTCACGGCGTTCACGGTGGCCCACACGATCACGCTGGCCCTGACGATCTACGGCGTCGTGTCTCTTTCGCCGCGGATCGTCGAGCCGATGATCGCGCTCTCGATCGTCTACCTCGCCGTCGAGAACATCGTCACGCCGAAGCTCTCGCCATGGCGCGTCGCGTTGGTCTTCTGTTTCGGGCTGCTGCACGGAATGGGCTTCGCCGGCGTCCTTTTCCAGCTCGGTCTCCCTCGCTCGGAGTTCCTGACCGCGCTTCTCTGCTTCAACGCCGGCGTCGAGCTCGGTCAGCTCACCGTCATCTCGATTGCGTTTCTCCTGATCGGTCTCCCGTTTCGCAACAAGCCCTGGTATCGCCGGCGCATCGTGATCCCGGGCTCGATCGTCATCGCGGCGATCGGTCTGTGCTGGTTCGTGCAGCGTGTTCTAGGCTGATCTATTTCAGATAGAGGATCGCCGCGCTGACGACGACCGTGGCCGCGACCGCCGCCACGCATGTGAACGCGTGCGCCACTGTCCGCGGCGACTTGCGCCTGTGGCCCAGGACCGTCTTGCGCAGCGCGACGAACAGGACGACTACCGCGGTGGCATAGACGAGAGCCCCGGCTTCGAGGTCGGCGTTGAACAAAGCCGGCAATCCAACTCGGCCGAAAGCGACAACGACGGAGATTAGAAGTGCGGCCCACTCGGGCCAGACCCGATCGATGCGGACGTTCTCACCGCCACCCCGGGATGCAAGTAGGAAGGCGGCAAGGCCTACGGTTGCAAGCACGGTCAACCACAGGATGGGAGGCATCTCCACACCCGTCTGACGAAGCCAGCAAAAGGCCGCCGCGGTTCCTACCGCGGCGGCCAGCGGAATTGCGGTTTGCGATGCGGTCACTTGCGAAGATTTGTGACGATGACACCGTTCAGCTCGCAGACGTAGGCGACTCGCTGCCCGTCCGGCGAGAGGGCGAGGCCATGGCAATTCTCGAGGCTCGTCTTCCAAAGAGTCTCGGGTGCAGCGCCGCGATTGGTGATGACCAGTCGCGTTCCCAGTTCTTCGGATAGCAGTTCGATCTTTGTACCGTCCTTCGTAACAACTTCTCGAGGTCCCGCTGTGCCCGCTTTTTTCCACCCTCTGACCTCGGCCTCTGTGACTGACGTCATGGTCGGCGATTCAACGACGCCGATCTGGTAGTTTCCGTGCCACGTGCTCTTGACCAGTGTCGGCTTGCGGAGGTCGACGCTCTTCCACTGGCCTTCGATGTTTGCCGCAATGGCGTCGCCGTCTGGCGACCAGACCGGTGATTCGTCGACCGCTTGTGACGAGACCACGCGGACGGAGCGAACCCCAAGGCGGCGCATTTCCTCCCGAAGCGTCGAGGATTCTGCGCCGAAGGCTTGAGTCGCCAGGACTAGGCTAGTTGCCAGAAAGGTGATCGCGCGACGCCGCATCCGAAATCCCCCTTGATCATTCGATGACCTCGTCGGTGAGGGGTTGAACTATTCGTACAAGATGCCAGTCTGCACGAGGATCGTCGCGATGACACAGTAGAGGGCTTGTATTCCTAACCACGCAACAATTGCTCTCCTCCACACGTGCCGGGCGCCTCGCCCGGGCGATTCCACGATCCACCACGCCAGCAGCGCGGCTGCCATGTACGCTCCGAGTAGAAAGAGCCGTGAGCCCCAATATCCAGCCCCGCGACTCAATACTCGTTCGACAAGTAGACCTTGGGTCATGACCCAGAGGAAGACCGGCTCGACCAATCGGACTCTGAGCGCGAACATGAGCAAACCAAACCAGGCTAGCCCGATCACCAGGTAGGGAATCGGATTCTGACGGTTGGTGAGGTGAGCAGTTCCCTCCTGGCCTGACGGTCGCATTTCCCTACCCTCATCCGCTATGGTGTCGGGCAATGTTGCTTCTCCGGAACGCAGCGGCCAGCCTTCTTCCGGGCCTCCTGTTCTCGCATCGCTTGAGAGACCTTGTCCACGAGTTCTTCGAAGTCGGTTGACGTTACAACCAAGTCATCCACGGACCCGTGGGCCGTGTCTACTCGGCGATTCTCGATCTTGGTCGAGTCAGATTCGCCCGTCAGGTACATACCTCCGAGCAGCGAGGAGTTGCTCTCCCAGTAGTTGATCGCCCAATTGACGTTCGACGGCACCTGCTGACTGCCCTTCGGATCGGCCATTACAGGGTCGATCGTCAGAAGCAGGTCTACCCTTATTCCGGCGTCCTTGAGCATGCGCACCAGCTTCATGCTGGCCGCAGCGCCGCGGCTGTGCCCATAGACGATAAGCGGTTGGTCGGGATTCGAGCGCATGAGCGTCTTCACAAGCGCAAATGCTTGCGCCACCCCCTGATGGTCAAAGACACGCACCTGCCCCAATTGGGGGTACTTGCTGAAGAGATTCTCGATGCCGTGCACGCCTGACAGGTAGCTGTTGCCAAGGCCGGTAAAGCCGATGACGAGATTCCCATCCGGATCCACGTGCTTCATCGGGTTACCCAGCGTGTATGCGTAGCGGTTCCAGGATTGGGGGTTTCCCGGGGAGCCGCCGACGCGGTCGGGCGAGAGAAAGCGGCCGAGCTTGTAGTCCTGATTGCGGGCGTGGTCGTGGAAGCGGGTGGATTCGGTGTCGCGCTCCATCAGCGTGAACGACAGGCGCTGGGACGGCGGCGTGGGGTTGGTGTCCTCGCCGTAGGGCCAGTGCTTGTGCGTCTCGAGAAGCTGACCGGATTGGTTGAACACGACGCGCGGGCTTCCGAGATGGTCGGAAGCGGTGTACTGCCATCCGGCCGGCGACGCCACGTAGGACGCCACGAGGAGATTTCCTAGAAAGACGTTATCACGCGCCACCGAGAGCGTCGCGGTCGCTGCGCCGGAGAGACCTCCTGCGGCTTCCGTCACGACACGATTCTGCGGGTCGCGCCAGGTGTAGATCGATCCGCGCGGCACGGGTCGGTACGCGGACCAGAAGGCGCTGCCCGGTGAAGCACCCGGCGCTTTCGAGAGCCAGACGAGCATCTCCCACTCGCCGACGGTGTTGCCGGGACAGAAACGGAGGGGGTTCGTCCCGCAGCCGGCGGTGACGGCGTCGCGGTAGAGCTGCTCGATCCAGGGAGCGAAGGTCGCGTACGGCCCGGAGCAGGTCACGTCCGAGAAGATCCCCTGACACGCGGGAGGAACGAATCCGTCGGGCTTGTATCCTTTGACGAGAAACACGGCCATCTGCGCACGGGTCAGATTCGCATCGGGACAATAGTTGCCGCCGCCGCATCCGCCGGTCACGCCCTTGGCGGCCACGAGCTGAATGTGCCTGGCGTCGGGATCGGTACAGGAGACGTCGCCGAAGACCGCCGTGCAGCTTGGAAGGGTCCATCCCTTGGCGATGATGTTGGCCTCGCCGACATACCGCGCCATCTCGCGCCGGAGGACCGGGCTTTTCGCCGGAAACTTTACGATTCGCTCGCCAGCGCCGTTGAAGAAGTAAACCCAATCCGACGCGGCGCTGGAATTGCGGTATTGCCTGTCGAGGGCGTCGAAGCTCATCACCTCGCCGGCGTAGGACGTCAGGTTGCCGCGCGGGTCGTACGCCGGGGCACCGGGATCGGACGGCTTGATCCGATTCGTGGCGGGGTCGATCTGGGCCGTCAGGAGGTTCCCGTATGCGTCGTATGACAGGTTGCGCTGCTCGGAGCCGAACTTCGCCGATAGAAGCCGGGAGCTCGAGTCATAGCCGTATGTGTCGGTCCCGATCTTGAGGATGTTGCCGTCGCTGTCGTAGATATAGGTGCCGCTCGACCACAGTGCGTTGGCGATGTTGCCCGGCCGCGGCAGCAGGCTCGGATCGGGCGTGATCATGGTGACGATCGGGGTTCCCGAATTCCCCGCGGTCCACGAGGCGAGCCCGGCGGCGGCGTTATAGCCCGCCGCCGTCACGGCCGGCTGTCCGTTCCCGGAAACGCTCGTCGGCAGGCCGTCGGCGAAGCCGGTGACCTCGTTGAACGAAGGCGTGCCCGGCGTGCGCGGGTGGCCGTGGCTCGAAGGCAGACCGAAGGTGTCATAACTCCAAGTCTCGGCGACGGATGCCGCGAGGTCTCCGTTACCGGTCTTCGAAGTCGCGGCGGTCAATCGTCCGGCGCCGTCTCCGTATTCGAAAGACTCGTCGACCACCGGACCGGCAGTCGGGATGTAGTTGTATCCATAGCGCCGCGTGAGCTTGCCGCCGGGATACGCGCCTCCGCCCGAGTTCGGGCTGCCGTCGGCGCAGGTTCCAGCGCCGTCGTAGCAGTTGACCAGGAACTTCTGTCCGTCCGCGTCCTGCTGCGTCAGCCTCCCGGCGAAGTCGAACTTCCTCGTGACGACGAGGCCTCCGGGGCGCTTTTCCTGCCGGACGTTTCCGAGGCTCCCGATCACGTCGAAGGTGACCGAGCCTTCCTCGGGCGTCGTCTGCTTGCGCAGGAAACCATTGGAGTCGTATTCCCAGGTGCGAACCTGCACGCCCTGCGTCACGCGCGTCAGCTTGGCGTTGACGTCGTACGAGTAGCTCGTCGTGTCGCCAGAGGCCTCGGTCGCGGACGTGAGCCGTCCGAAGGCGTCCTTGCGCACCGACGTGGTGGTGTGGAATCCGCCCGCGGAACACGCGGCCGACTGGGCGTCGACGAACGTGCCGTTGACGCAGTACGTCTTCGTGAACTCGGAGGTGTCGCTGTACCAGACGCTTCCGTCCTTGCGGTCCATCGTCCGAAGGCTCGAGTGCTTGGAGCCCACCGTTTGCTGGGGCCTGCCGAACGGGTCATAGCAGAGGCGGTAGCTGCCCGGAGCGGCCGAGGGCCGGGCGGTCGCGAAGGACCCGTTGGAGTAGACGCAGGCCGTTCCGAGAGTGGCCGATACCGTCTCCGCCGTCGTATCGGAAACCCACTCCGAGGAGAAGAACGCATTGCCTGCGCCATCGAAGAGCGTGAAGCGCTTGGAGACCGGGGTTCCGGGGAGCCGGCGTCTCTGGCGCATGCCGCGCCCGAGGCCGTCATAGTCGAAGTGCTCCCAGGACTTTGCGGCCGAGCTTGTCGGAGCGATCGGGCAGGCCTGGGGCGCCGAGGCCCGATAGGCCGTCGTCGCGTTCGGGCCCTCGTAGCAGACGAAGGTCTTCAAGTCGGTCGGAATGGGCGGGTCGATGCGGGAGACGCGGCCGAGTGCGTCGTACTGAAAGGACGTGGCGCGGCCGGCCGTATCGCTCGACGACGTGACCCAGCCGGTCGTGCCGTCGCGCGAGTAGCTTCGGGTCGAGAACGTCGGGCTCGAGACAGATCCGTTGATCCAACGCGCGGACAGCAGCTCGCCGTTTAACCAGGAGTAGTCCTTGCCGAACGCGTCCCCGTCCGTGCCCACCGTCGGAAACGACGCCGAACAGAACGGGGGAGTCGGGGGCGAGGCCGAGGAGAACGTTTTTCGAAAGTCCTTGTCGACGTTGCCCGCCCCGTCGTCGTAGCGGCAGTGGAGGAAGGCGATGTCGCGACCCGGATCGTAGAGGAGCGACCCCTTGAGAAAGCCGTCGGCCGGATCGAAGTCGAAGAACTCGTCGCGCACGCTCTGGCCCTCGGTCGCCCGGCGCTCGGCGAAGAGATTCGGAAGGACCGAGCTGCCGGCCGGAGGTCCGGTCGTCCAGTGGGACGGCGTCCAGTCCGTAAACGTCGTGCGTACGTCGTTTCCGAGAGAGCCGGTGTGCGCCTCCGTGTCGTAGTGGCGGCCGCTGCTCTCCCAGTCGCCGGTGGAGTTCGAGAACGCGACCTGGTGGAAAGGGCAGTTGGAGCAATTCCCGGCCCCATAGACCGTCTTCTCCGAGAGGAGTCTGCGATTGCCCTCGAGGTTCGTCGGATCGTCGTACTCGAACGAGCGGCGGATCGTGCGCACGGCCTTGCTGGCGCAGAACGGGGCGTCTCCGTTAGTTCCGGGACACGCGGGGCTCGGCGGCGATGCGGTGTTGGGGTCGCTCTCGAAGACGCGCTCTTCGATGTCCGCGCCGACCCGGTCGCCAGGCACGGTCGGCCGTGTCGTTCCCTGCGGTGCGGCGTTGATCTTCGGGCTGCCGAGAAAGAGCGTCGCCTTGGCGCGCCGGATGCCCGGGCTTCCGGCGATGTTCTGGTCGGTCGCCGGGTAAACGACGACGGTCAGGGACTGCGGCTCGTCGGGATCGCTGGCGGTGCCGCCTTCCCCGAACGGAAAGGCATACTGCGAGTATGTGGTGATGCCGACGCGTCCGCGCACGGGCTCCGTCTCGGTGCGCTTCAAGACCCCGAGCTGCGAGTCGACCCAGCGCGCCTCGTTGTCCTCCGAGCAGACGGCGACGGCGTCGGGCGGAGGCTCGGGGCTTCCTCCGCCGGAACACGCCAGGGAACCGAGCGAAACCGACGTGGACTCCGTCGCCGGAGGGGGTATCCCCGGGCAGTTCGGCGCGACGGCTCCCGCGCGGCCGTGAAAGAAGACATAGCCGCCCCAGCAGTACTCCACCGTGCCGCCGGTGGGCAGCGTCAGCTTCGTGAGGCGCTCGTCGTGGACGAACTTGTACTTCGGCGACCCGACGAGGTCCGAAGGCAGCTGCAGCTCTTTCAACCGCTGGAGATTGGCCGCGAGTGTCTGCGTCTGGCCGCACCTGTGTATGTAGCCACCGTACGGCGTGTCGTACGTCAGCGTCCAGGTTCGCGTCGCCGACGCCCCCGCGACGAAGACCGGGAAGTCGACGGAGGTGACCATCCCATCGAGGAATCCGTTGTTGCCGCGGTTGACGTGGATGCTCCGGCCGGAAGGCAGCGTGATGTCCTTCGGGATCCAGCCTCCGGAACCCGCGGGGGTCTTCATCTGCATCGCCGCGGTCACTCCGGGCGAGCAGGACGATGCGCCGTACGTCCAGCGCGGATAGCTGCCCGTCGAATAGGTCACGCTGTATCCGTTTCCGTGCGGATCGCTGAGCGAGCCGAGATACCAGCCGTCTCTCCCGCGCCCGAAGTCGTGCGTGTAGTCCCCGAGCGCGTCGTCGAACCCGGAGACCTGCTTGTCGAAGACGTAGTGGTTCCCGTCGCCGTCCCACATCTCGAACGGCCCGCTTCCTTTGAGAAAGAGCTGGGTGCCGTCGCCGGTGACGCGTCCGTTGCCCAGAACCTTGTTGAACATGTGCTGGCTTCCGTCGGGACCGAAATAGCAATTGCCGGACGTCAGCCCTTGTCGGCACGGCTTGATCGCACCGAGGGTCAGCTCCCAGCCGATGCCGAGCGCGGAATTGCCGGCCAGCGGCTTGTAGACGAAGTCGGGCGGCTGCTGGGGAGGATTCCCGTAATCGTCCACGCGCGACGTGTAGACGAGCATCAGCTGAAAACGGAGCTTCGGACCGATCGGGTAGGAGGGTCCGACCGCGATCGGGACCGTCAGCTGGCCGTTGTACAGGTTGATGGAATCGACGGGTCCATGGTCGAAGACGCTCTTTGTGTAGCCGGGCGCCGCGTCGGCGTCGTTGTCGGGACCGTTCTGCGCCACGGCCGATGCGGAGGCCGCGAGCATCATCGAGAAGCCGAACACTCGGGCAAGACTCTTTGACATTTTCGCCACTCCTTCTCGAGGAGTTCGCCGGCGAATCTCTGGCTATGATTTGTCGCGAGGTCGAGAAGCCGAGGCGGCGTGACGGAGCGACACGGGACTGCGCGATAAACTCGCGGGAGTGCCGCGCATCCACCGCCTCGACGGTACCGTCATCGACCGGATCGCCGCTGGAGAAGTCGTCGAGCGACCGGCGTCGGCCGTCAAGGAGCTCGTCGAGAACGCGCTGGACGCGGGCGCCTCGCGCATCGAAGTCGAGATCGACGGAGGCGGGATCGCGCGCATCCTGGTGCGCGACGACGGTTCGGGCATGGCGCCGGATGACGCGCGGCTGGCCTTCGAGCGCCACGCGACCTCGAAGATCGCCTCGGACGCCGACCTGGTGCACGTCGGGACGTTCGGGTTCCGGGGCGAGGCGCTGCCGTCGATCGCTTCGGTTTCCCGGCTGAGACTGACGACGTCGGACGGCACGTCGCCCGAAGCGGTGCGGCTGACGGTCGACTACGGCGGCAAGCCTGCCGAAGAACCGGCGGCGCGCCCGCGAGGCACGGACGTCCTGGTCGAAGGTCTCTTCGAGAAGACGCCCGCCCGCCGCAAGTTCCTGTCGTCCCCGGAGGCGGAGGGGCGCGCGGCGGCCGCCGCCGTCACGAAAGCCGCGCTCGCCTCGCCGACGGTCGCCTTTTCACTTCGCTCGAACGATCGGGAGACGCTGGAAGCGCCGGCCGCGGTGGATCGCGGGTCGCGGATCCTCCAGATCTTCGGCAAGGAGACGCTGGGGGAGCTCGAGGTCTTCGAGGCTCGTTCCGGCGGATTGCGCGTCCTGGGCTACGCGACGCGAGGTTCGGTCACGTTCCCCAGCCGCCGCTATCAGTACCTCTTCGTCAACGGCCGGCCGGTCGAGGACCGCGCGCTGGGGCGCGCGATCGCCCAGGCCTCGCGGGATGCGATCCGGCTGGACCGCCATCCGGGAGTCTTCCTGTTCCTGACCGCCGATCCGGGCGCCGTGGACGTCAACGTGTCGCCGGCCAAGACGCAGGTCCGTTTCGCGGATTCCGCGACGGCGTTTCGGCTCGTTTACCACGCTGTGAACTCGGCGCTCCTGGCGGGCAAGGAGGAGAGGCGCCTTCGGCCGGTGCCCTCGGGATCCGTCGTCGCAGAGTCGTCGGCGCCATATCGCGATCCGTTCTCCGCGCCTCCGGGCGCCCCGGCCGCCGTACCTTCTCCGCCGCAGCGGGAGACGGGAGAGGAGGAGATGCGCCCGCCGGCGCCTCCGGAGAAGCGCCCGCCGGACATCCTTCCGATCGGGCAGCACCGCGAGTCCTACATCCTGGCCAGCGGTCCGGAGGGGCTGCTCATCATCGACCAGCACGCGGCGCACGAGCGCACGCTCTACGAGAGGATCCGCGACCGCATCGCGTCAGGCCGAGTCCTGTCGCAGCGGCTCCTCCTGAGGGTTCTCTTCGAGGCTTCGCCGGAAGAAGTCGAGACTCTCGCCCAGCGCTTCCCGGATCTCCAGGCGGCGGGCTTCGAGGTCGAGCCGATGTCCGGCCGGTCCTACGCGATCGCGGCCCTGCCGGCCGAGGCGACGGGGCGGGAGCCCGCCGAGACGCTCCACATGGCGCTCGCGTCACTCGCCGACGCGGGGACGGCCGACGAGGCGCTCCGGCGGGATCGGCTCGCGGCGAGCCTGGCGTGCCGCTCGGCGGTGACGATCCGATACCACCTCGCGCCCGAGGAGATACGCCACCTCGTCGCCGAGTGGTCGAAGACGCAGGACCGTTTCACGTGCCCGCACGGCCGGCCGGTCGTCCTCTCGATGACCGAAGAGGATCTGGAGAAGTACTTCAGGCGGCGCTAATCGGAATAGACTCGCGCGCATGGACCGTCGCAAGTTTCTGCATCGTGTCGGCGCCGCCGCCGCATCGCTCGCGCTTCCTTCTCCCGGACGCTCCGCCTCCGCCGACTTCAGCCCGGTCTACGGCGAGATCGCGAAGCGCCACGACGAAGCGGTCCGGCGCCTCCAGGACTGGATCCGGCAGCCGTCGATCGCGGCCGAGAATCGCGGGATGAACGAGGGCTGCGAGTTGTTGATCCGGATGCTTCGCGAGGCAGGCTTCGACAAGGCCGTGCGCGTGCCGACGTCGGGTCAGCCCGGCGTCTTCGCGACGCTCGACGCCGGCGCCCCGCGCACGGTCGGGATCTACCTCATGTACGACGTCAAGCAGGCCGATCCCGCCGAATGGTCCTCGCCTCCTTTCGATGCGGCGATCGTCCAGAAGGAAGGCTTCGGCAAAGTGGTCATGGGACGCGGCGCCGTCAACCAGAAGGGGCCCGAGGCGGCGTTTCTGGCGGCGCTCCACGCGTTTCGCGGCGCCGGGCGCAAGCTTCCCGTCAACCTCGTGCTCGTCGCGGAGGGCGAAGAGGAGATCGGCTCGCCGCATTTCCCCGAGATCGTGGGGCAGCCCGAGGTCGTCGGGGCGATCGGGCGCTGCACCGGCGTATTCATGCCGAGCGCGGCGCAGGGGCCCGACGGCGTCGTAACCGTCAGCCTGGGCGCCAAGGGCGTCATCGAGTGCGAGCTGACTTCGAGCGGCGAGCGCTGGGGGCACGGGCCGGGCAAGGACGTCCACTCGAGCAACCGCGCGCGCCTCGACAGTCCCGCGATGCACCTGGTGCAGGCTCTCTCGTCGCTGGTCGAAGCCGACGGGAACACGCCCGCGATTCCGGGCTTTGCGGCGAAGGCCCGTCCGATTTCGCCCGCGGAGAAGGCCATGATCGCCGAGGCGGCGAAGCGTCTGGACGAGGGGCTCGCCAAGAAACAGCTCGGCGTGCAGAAGTGGATCGCCGACGCGACGTGGGTCGATGCGCTCGAGAGATTCGCGTCCCGCCCCACCGTCAACATCGAGGGAATCGTCGGCGGCTACACGGGTCCGGGAGGAAAGACGGTCCTGCCGCACCAGGCGACCGCCAAGCTCGACCTGCGCCTGGTGCCGGACATGAAGGCGTCGGAGTGCTTCGAGGCACTCAAGGCGCATCTCGCCAAGGGCGGCTTCGGCGACATCGACTGCCGTATGACCGGAGGCTACGACCCAAACAGCACGCCCGCGGACGCGGCGCTGATCCGTGGCCAGATGGCGGTATACCGCCGCTCCGGCCTCGAGCCGATCCTCTGGCCGCGGACCGCCGGCTCCTGGCCCGGCTACGTCTTCACCGGCGAGCCGCTCCGTCTTCCCGCCGGCCACTTCGGCCTGGGATACGGCACCGGCGCGCACGCTCCCGACGAGTACTACGTGATCGAGTCGTCGAATCCGAAAATTCAAGGCTTCGACGGGGCGACCAAGTCGTTTGTGGACTACCTCGCGGAGCTCGCGACGATCTCCTGAAAACGTAGGGGCGGCCCTTGTGGCCGCCCTTCACCGGGCGGCGACGGTCCGACCACCAGCGGACGACCCCCGGCAGTAGGAGACGCCGTCCGGAGGACGGCGGCAACCCCCGCCCCTACGTCCTCTTCGTCCTACGTCGATCTCGGCGGCATCCCCACCTGCGACTCGTGCTCGCGGCGGCGCTTGCGGACGTGGCCCACGATGAGGATCAGGCCGAGCAGGATGAACGCTCCGGGAGCGCCCCAAGTGTCCATGAAGCTCCAGTCGATCTCGAAGTAGCGGTCGATCAGCCACAGCGAACCGAGACCGACCAGGATCACGCCCCACAGGAGCGATCCCGCGCCGGAGGACGTCTTCAGCGCCTCGGATCCCGCGAAGCCCGACTCCGCGATCTGGCCGCGGTTGATCGCCTTGGCCTGGCGCACCGCGTCGATGATCCCGAAGAACCAGATGAACGCGATCAGCGGCCCGAAGAACTCGCCTCCGTTGCCGTGCGAGGTCAGCGCGATCAGCAGGACGAACGCGCCGCCGATGATGAAGCCGCGCTGATAGAGGCCGAGATAGATGTGGCCCAGACCCGGGAAGCAAGACAGGAACCCCGCGAGGCCGGGCGACTTGCGCTCGACGATCACCGTCGGAGGCGGAGTCGCGACCGGCGGCGCCGCGACGACCGGCGGAGCCGCGGGCGGCGGCGGGGCCGAAGCAGCGGGGTTTTGAAGCTCGTTCATGGTTTTCTCCTACTCTTCGTCTTCTCGTCGTCCTTACACACGAAAACGGGCGGGGAAAGGTTCCCGTCGAAGGTTCCCCGCCGTCGCGAAGCCGTCGACTCCGGTCGCGTCGCCCTTCTCGCGGCCCAGACGCGGCTTCGCCGGAGTCTTCTTCGGCTCGGGCCGCAGGACCATGCTGAGCGCATTCGCCGCAGCGGCCCGCCCGTATCCGCCGATATGTCCCTTCCAGACCGCGACCGTTCGCGCCGCGCGCTCGTTCAGCGCGCCGAGACGGTCGCCGATCGAGCTGCGCGCGACGGTCACCGCCTGGCTCGCCGTCGTGCCGAGCTTCGCGAAGCCGGGCGTCCGCACGACCGCCGTCGGGTTCCAGCCGAGGAGCATGACGGCGACGGCCGCGGCGTACGCGTACGCGATGAACGCTTTTCCGGAAAGGAGCACGCGCCAGCCGAGCCTTTTCTTCTCCGGCCGCGAGGCCACCAGGCGCGTGTTGAGCCAGGGCGGCGTCGGGGGAGCGACGAGCTCCTTCGCCGAGTCGAGAACGGCGGCGGCTTCGGTGCAGCCCTCGCAGCGCGAGAGATGTCCTTCCAGCCGCTTCGCGTCGGCGGCCCGGAGATCTCCATCGGCCCTCTCGGCCAGCAGCAACGCCGCGCCCTCGCAGCTCGCCGTCATCGTCGGAATCGCGATGAGCGACTGCCGGAGGCTTCGGCTCCAGGCGGGGGCCACCAGCCCGCGAGTCAAGCTCTCCACGCGCTCGACGTCGCGCGCCAGGGCCTCGCACTGCGGGCAGGTTCGCCGGTGCGCGGCCGCCTGCGTGAGAGGTGCTCCCGCGACGAACAGCTTCTCCAGCTCCCGGCAGCTCATGCGATTCCCGCAGCGGCCATCGCGAAGGACGCGATGGCGCCGGCGGTCCCTTTCGCCTCGTGGCGCTCCCGGATCTGCCGCGCGACTTCGGCGCGGGCGCGAAAGAGGCGCGACTTGACCGTCCCCTCGGGAAGCTCGAGGGCCTTCCCGATCTCGTCGTAGGCCAGTCCGTTCAAGTCGCGGAGGATCAGGATCTCGGCGAGATCCTCCGGGATCTCCGACAGCGCCGAGAAGAGGAGTTGCGTGCGCTCCTTCTTCAACGCCATGCTCGCCGGATCGTCGTCGGACTTCAAAAGCGACGTCACGGCTTCGTCGGAGACGAAGCGGAACGACTTCTCGCGCTTGCGGCGACGGTACCGGTCGATGCAGAGGTTCCGGGAAACCGACAGGACCCAGGCCACGAGCGGGAATCCGCCGTCGTAGCGATGCAGGTTCTCGAAGAGCTTCAGGAAGATCTCCTGCGACAGCTCTTCGGCGTCTTCGCGCTTGAGCGTGAAGTGGTACGAGATCGCGTAAACCCTGGGTCCGAACCGATCCACCAGCTCCCTCCAGGCGTCGTCATCGCCCTTGCGGCAGCGCGCGACCAGGTCCTTTTCGTCGGTGGTGCTCACGCCTGCCTCACCGACACAAGACGCAGATCTGGGACGAAAGTTCGCAGGAGGAGGGATCCCGGGCTGGCTGCCAAGTCATTGGACCATATGGGGTTAGCCGGGTGAGAGCACCGGCGTTTTCACCTTTTGTGGGAAAAAGGCATACCCCGGAAGCTTGTAGCAGAGCTTGGCGATCATGAAGTCGGGGGCCCGGTTTCCGGCCAGGGGGGAATGCTCGACGACGTCGGCCCCGATGATCCGTCTCTCGGAGGCGACGCGGCGGAGGATCGAGAGCGCCTGGTCGTAGGTGCCCCCTCCCGGCTCGGGCGTCCCGGTTCCCGGAACGAGCGAGCCGTCGAAAAAGTCGACGTCGAAGGTCACGTAGACCTCGGAGGTCAGCCTCGAGAACGCCTTGTCCATCCAGACGTCCGAGCGGTGCATCTCCCGGCTGGAGACGATCGTGGTCGGCGCTCCGCTGCGGACGTAGTCGACCTCTTCTTTGGAGATCGAGCGGATGCCGACCTGGACGGTCGGGATCCCGAGCTCGACCCAGCGCCGCGCGGCGCAGGCGTGCGAGAACTTCTGGCCCTCGTACTCGTCGCGCAGATCACCGTGGGCGTCGAAGTGGAGGATCGACATCTTTGGAAACGCGGCGAGGTGGGCGCGGATGGGACCCGGAGCGATCGAGTGCTCGCCTCCCAGCGTGAGGACGAATCGCCTGGGCAAGATGAGCCCGCGGACGACCTCTTCGAGGCCTCTCACGCACGCCTCGGGCTCCATGTCGTCGGGCAGCCATGCGGGAAGCGTGTGGACCCCGGCCCGGAAGACCTCTTCGTCGAGCTCGTCGTCGTAGAGCTCGACGTAGTGAGACGCTTCGATGATCGCGCCCGGCCCGTTCTTCGTTCCGACGCCGTAGGAGACGGTGCGTTCGTACGGGCACGGCAGGATCAGGGCGCGGCTCTTCTCGAGCGTGTTCTCTTCGGGCGGAATCCCCAGGAAGTTCGACGAGAGGTACATGGCGCGGATCTTATCCCCCGGACTACGGAGTCGCTCTGCGGCCTCCACGGCGGCGCCGGCGGCGCCGCACGGGGGGAGGAGGCGGAGCGATCTCTCCCGTCTCGCGCGCGCGCTCGATCCGGGCGAGGACAGCGCGCCACTCCCGGGCGAGCTCCGAGCCGCGGCCGGTGGACATCGCGGTCAACTCGAAGAGGTCGAGCGCCGTCGGAAAGGAGTCGCGGAACGCGATCCGCCGCGTGGCGATCTTCGAGTCCGGCCGGTGCGAGAGCTTGCCGATGATCGAGAGCGCCTGCTTGATCCGCTCGCTCGTGGCGCGCGGCAGCGACATCCGCAGCGCCAGCGGCGAGACGACGTCCTCGATGATCGTCGAGAGGCGTCCCGGATCCGGTTCGCCGTCGGGCACCGCTTCGCGCACCCGTGCCCGGACGATCGGAATGAAGAGCAGGGCAAAGAGGACGCCGTCGTCGAACGCGCGGCCGCGCCGCCGTTCCGCGTCGAGCACCTCGAGGAGAGCCCAGAAGAGGTGCCCGGTTCCGCCCGCGTGGTCCGGATCGATCTGCCGCAGCACCGAGGCGAGCTCCGGCAGGAGCGCGTCCAGAAGGCCGACCTCGCGCATGAGGAGGAGCGTGGGAAGCGCGTGGCCTCCCCGCAGCGCCTGCGCCAGCTCCTCCGTGACACGCGGCGGCGCCGACTTCACGATCTCCTTGCGGTGGCGCAGGATCGCCTCGTAGGCGTCGGGCGTGATCGCGAAGCCCAGCCGGCTGGCGAACTCGACGGCCCGCATCATCCGCACGGGGTCTTCCCGAAACCGGACGTCGGGATCGCCAATCGTGCGGATGAGCCCGGCCTCCAGATCGTCGAGGCCGCCGACGTAGTCGATCACCGAGAAATCCGCAATGTCGTAGAAGAGCCCGTTGATCGTGAAGTCGCGCCGGAAGGCGTCCTCGCGGGGGGTGCCGAAGGTGTTGTCGGAGGTCTGGAGGATCTCGCCCGCCGCGGGCTCGGGGACCGGGTCGGCGCGGCGCCGGAAGGTCGCCACTTCGATCACCTTTCCGTTGGCGAACAGGATGTGTGCCAGACGAAAGCGGCGCCCGATCAGCCGGCAGTTGCGGAAGAGCTTCCGCAGGACCTGAGGATGGGCATCGGTCCCGATGTCGAAGTCCTTGGGCACGCGGCCGAGCATCAGGTCGCGCACCGATCCGCCCACCAGGTAGCCCTTGTAGCCCGAAGCGCGCAGTCGATAGAGCACCTTCAGGGCATCCGGGTCGATGCGCGAGCGCGAGATCGGGTGCTCCGCCCGGGGTCGGATTCGGAGAGGCAGTTCGGCCGGGACGGGGGGCGGAGAGTCCGGTTCTCCGACGGAAGCGCGGGGGTCGTTAATGAAGATTCGCCTCTCTCTGCACTCGACTCACAATTCTAGCTTAAGCCATTGACAGAAAGGATGTTTTGACTTTGATCCATGCGGTAGGAAAGAATACGCCGTTTCGTCGATCCCGAGAACTGAGGAGGTCGAAGAGCATGAAGCTCCGCATCTTTGCCGCTGCCGGTGTCGCCGCGGCGCTCGCCCTGGCCGTGGCTTGCGGCTCCAAGGAGGGTCGTTCTTCCGAGATCCCGATCGGCGAGTACGGTTCGCTGACCGGCGGGATCGCGACCTTCGGGATTTCGACGCGCGACGCCTCCCAGCTCGCCATCGACGACATCAACAAGAAGGGCGGCGTGCTCGGCAAGCAGATCAAGCTCTACGTCGAGGACGACCAGTCCAAGCCCGAAGAAGCCGCAACGGTGGTCACAAAGCTCATCAATCAGCAGCACGTCGTGGCCATGCTCGGACAGGTCGCCTCGTCGCACTCCCTGGCGGCGGCGCCGATCTGCCAGGCGAGCGGGATCCCGATGATTTCGCCCTCCTCGACCAACCCGCGCGTGACGCAGGTCGGCGACTACATCTTCCGCGTCTGCTTCATGGACACGTTCCAGGGCGCGGTGATGGCGCACTTCGCCTACGACACGCTGAAGGCCAAGAAGGTCGCAATCCTCGTGGACGTGCGGAGCGACTACTCCGTGGGTCTCCAGACGTTCTTCGGCCAGGCTTACAAGAAGCTCGGCGGGACGATCGTCTCGGAGCAGTCCTTCAGCCAGGGCGACTCGGACTTCCGGGCGCAGCTGACGGCGATCAAGGCGGCCGCTCCCGACGCGGTCTACGTGCCGGGCTACTACACGGAGGCGGGAACCATCGTCTACCAGGCGCGCGAGCTCGGCATCACGGTGCCGTTCCTCGGCAGTGACGGCTGGGACTCGCCGAAGCTCTGGGAGATCGGCGGCCCGGCTTTGAACGGCTGCTACTTCTCGAACCACTACTCGACCGACGATCCGAACCCGATCGTTCAGAAGTTCGTCAACGACTACAAGGCCAAGTACAACCAGATGCCGGACGCTCTGGCGGCTCTCGGCTACGACGCGGCCCGCATCCTGATCGACGCCATCTCCCGCGCGGGTTCGACGGACGGAGCCAAGATTCGGGACGCGATCGCGGCCACCAAGGATTTCCCGGGCGTCACCGGCATGATCACGATCAACAAGGAGCGCAACGCCGTCAAGTCGGCAGTGGTCCTGAAGGTCGAGAACGGGAAGTACCTGCTGGCGGAGACCGTCAAGCCCGAGCAGGTGAGCCCGTAGGGGCTGTCCCGGGGGCGGGGAGCGTGCAGGGACGCGGCTCTTCCGCATGACCACTTTCCTCCAGCAACTGGTCAACGGCCTGTCGCTCGGGTCGATCTACGCGCTGATCGCCCTGGGCTACACGATGGTCTACGGCGTCCTGCGCCTGATCAACTTCGCGCACGGCGACGTCTACATGGTCGGCGCCTACGTCGGGTACTACCTCTCGCGCCGCCTGCGCGGGGACGAGCCGTCGCTCCTCTCGGCCGTCTTCGTGATGATCGTGTCGATGGCGACGTGCGCCGTCCTCGGCATGCTGATCGAGCGTCTGGCGTACCGGCCGGTACGGCGCGAGGCGCGTCTGACGCTGCTGATCACGGCGATCGGCGTGTCGCTGTTCATCGAGAACGTGGCGCAGCTGGTCTTCGGCCCGGATCCGAAGTTCTTCCCCTCGCTCGCTCCGCGCGCGGACTTCCTGATCGGGGGGGTGCACCTGACGAGCGAACAGATCACCGTCATCGTCGTCTCCATGCTCCTGATGGTGCTCCTGCGCTTCTTCATCCTGAAGACGCGCACGGGCAAGGCGATGCGCGCGGTCTCGTTCAGCCTCGACGGCGCGCGGCTGATGGGCATCTCGACCGACCGCATCATCGCGATCACGTTCGCCGTGGGCTCGGCCCTGGCGGCGGCCGCGGGCGTGCTGATCGGGATGCAGATCCCCAAGATCGACCCGCTGATGGGGATCATGTACGGCCTGAAGGCCTTCGTCGCCGCGGTGCTCGGCGGGATCGGGTCGATTCCCGGTGCCGTGCTCGGAGGACTCCTGATCGGAACCTCGGAAGTAATGGTCGTCGGGTATCTCTCCTCGACCTACCGGGAAGCGATCGCGTTCGGCATCCTCATCCTGGTTCTGATCCTGCGGCCGCAGGGCCTGCTCGGCCGGGTCCAGAAGGAAAAGGTGTGAAGGGCCTGCTCACGGCGCTGGCCGTCGTCGGCGGCCTCCTCCTCGCCAACGGCATCATCACCGGCCGCCTCGTTCCCGGTTTGGCGATCTCGCCGTACCTGCTCCAGGTCCTCTGTCTGGCCGGCATCAACATCGTCCTGGCAGTGTCGCTGAACCTCATCAACGGTTTCACCGGCCAGTTCTCGATCGGCCACGCGGGCTTCATGGCGATCGGCGCGTACGCGTCGGCGTACTTCACCGTGACCTACGGCGAGAAGTTTCGCCAGTTGATCGCGTTCCTGCCGCCGCCCGGGCAGCAGAGCCTGATTCTGCTGACGGGACTCGCGATCGGGGCCTTCCTCGCCGCGATCGCGGGGTTCATCGTGGGGGTGCCGTCGCTGCGCCTGCGGGGCGACTACCTCGCGATCGTGACGCTGGGCTTCGGCGAGATCATCCGGGTCTTCATCCTCAACATCGACGCCGTGGGCGGCGCGCGCGGCTTCTCGGGCATCCCCAAGCTCGCGAATTTCTTCTGGATCTACGCATTCGCGGCGCTGACGATCCTGATCGTCTACCGGATCGTGCACTCCTCCTTCGGCCGCACGCTGATCGCGATCCGGGAGGACGAGATCGCCGCCGAGGCCATGGGGGTGCACACGACGCGGGCGAAAGTCATCTCGTTCGTGGTGTCGTCGGCGCTCGCGGGCGTGGCCGGCGGCCTCTTCGCCCACTACCTGATGTACGTCCACACCAACTCGTTTACGTTCCTGAAGTCCTTCGAGATCATCATCATGATCGTCATCGGAGGCCTGGGTTCGATCTCCGGCTCGGTCCTCGGCGCGGTCCTGTTCATCTCCTTGACCGAGGGACTGCGCCAGTTCGCGCAGTACCGCATGATCCTGTTTTCGCTGCTCCTGATCGTGATCATGATCGTCCGGCCGCAGGGAATCCTGGGGCACAAGGAATTCGTGTCCTTCCTGACGAAGCGGCGGCGAAGCATCGGCGGGGCGCCAGGCTCGGTCTCCGTCGGCGACTGACGAGGAGCGATGTCGGTCCTCGAGCTTTCCCGGGTGACGATGCGCTTCGGCGGCCTCGTGGCGGTCAACGAGCTCGACCTGAAGATCGCGCCCCGCCAGCTCTACGGCCTGATCGGGCCCAACGGCGCCGGCAAGACGACGGTCTTCAACGTCATCACCGGCGTGTACACGCCGACCTCGGGCCAGATCGTCTTTCAGGGCGATCCGATCGAGGGAGAGCGGTGCGGCAAGATCACGCGCCGCGGCATCGCCCGGACGTTCCAGAACATCCGCCTCTTCGCCAACATGTCGGTCCTCGACAACGTCAAGGTTGCCTTCGACTGCCGCCAGGCCACGACGCTGACGACGGCGGTCCTCCGCACCCCCGCCCATCGCGGAGAGGAGGAGCGGGTGGACCGGGAGAGCCGTGAGCTGCTCAAGATCTTCAAGCTCGACCACCTTGCCGAGGAGAAGGCTCGGAACCTGCCGTACGGCAGCCAGCGCCGCCTCGAGATCGCCCGCGCGATGGCGACGTCTCCGCGCCTGCTCCTCCTCGACGAGCCGGCCGCCGGGATGAACCCGCAGGAGTCCAACGAACTGATGGATCTGATCCGCTGGATCCGGGACCGCTTCGGCATGGCGGTCCTTCTCGTCGAGCACAACATGAAGGTCGTGATGGGGATCTGCGAGACGGTCCACGTGCTCGACTACGGCTCGACGATCGCCATCGGCAAGCCCGCCGAGATTCAGCGCGATCCTAAGGTCATCGAGGCTTACCTGGGAGGCGCGTGAGCGCGATTCTGGAGGTCCGGGACCTGACGGTGTCCTACGGCGCCATCAAGGCGGTCAAGGGCGTTTCGCTCACCCTCGGGGAGGGCGAGATCGTGACCCTGATCGGGGCCAACGGCGCCGGGAAGACGACGACGCTGCGCGCGATCATGGGTCTCGTGCCATGCGCGACCGGAGAGGTGCGGTATCACGGCAAACCCACCCGCACCGCTACTCACAACCTCGTGCGCGACGGCCTGGTGCTCGTGCCGGAGGGGCGCGTCATCTTCGCAAACCTGAGCGTCTTGGAGAATTTGGAGATGGGCGCCTACACGCGGCGGGACAAAGACGTCGCGGCGGACTTCGAGAAGGTCTACGCGCTTTTTCCGAGGCTCAAGGAGCGCGTCAAGCAAACCGCGGGCACCCTTTCGGGTGGCGAGCAGCAGATGCTGGCGATCGGGCGCGCCCTGATGTCGCGGCCGAAGGTCCTGCTCCTCGACGAGCCATCATTGGGACTCGCGCCCATCGTCGTCCACGCGATCTTCGAGGCCATCGAGGAGATCCACCGCAACGGCGTTCCCGTGCTCCTCGTCGAGCAGAACGCCAACGCGGCCCTCCGCCACTCCAACCGCGCCTACGTGCTCGAGACCGGGTCCGTCGCGTTGGAAGGCACCTCAGCTGAAGTCGCGGCGAATCCGAGGGTGAAAGAGGCGTACCTGGGGGAGTAGGGGCGGGGCTCGTCCCCGCCCGCTTCAAGACGGGCGCCCGCAAGGGGCGCCCCTACGTACGGGAGGCGATCGGCACGTAGGGCTGGGGATACTTCGGCCCGGTGTACTCGGCGCGCGGTCGGATCAGGCGGTTGTTCGCGTACTGCTCCAGAACGTGCGCCGTCCAGCCGGAAACGCGGGAAACGGCGAAGATCGGCGTGAAGAGCTCGGCCGGAATCCCGAGCACGTGGTAGAGCGAGGCGGAGTAGAAGTCCACGTTCGCGTTGAGCTTCTTCTGCTCCCGGACGACCTGCTCGATGCGGCGCGAGAGGTCGTACCAGAGCGTCTCGCCGGAGGCCTCGGCCACGGAGCGGGACATCTCGCGCAGGTGCGTTGCGCGCGGGTCCTCGGTCGTGTAGACGCGGTGGCCGAACCCCATGATCTTCTCTTTTCGGGCGAGCCGGCCGCGGATGTCCTCGTCGACACGGTCGAGCGATCCGATCTCGAGGAGCATTCTCATCACGGCCTCGTTGGCGCCGCCGTGAAGAGGGCCCTTGAGGGTCGCGATGGCCGACGTGATCGCGGCGTGCATGTCGGCCAGCGTCGCCGCGGTCACGCGCGCGGCGAACGTCGAGGCGTTCAGCTCGTGATCGGCGTGGAGGACGAGCGCGGTGTCGAAGGCCTGGACCGCCGCCGAACGCGCCGTCTCGCCGGTCATCATCCGGAGGAAGTCGTCGGCCTGGGTGCGGCCGGGATCGGGCGGAACGACGGGCTTGCCCTGACGGATCCGGTGGATTGCGGCCACGAGCGTGGCGAGCTGCGCGGTCAGCCGCACGGCTTTCCGGCGATTCGCCTCCGGCGTCATCGCCGTGCCGTCGGGGTCGTAGGCCGAGAGCGCCGACACGGTCGTGCGGAGCGCATCCATGGGGACGCTGTCGCGCGCGACCGCCGCGATCAGGTCCAGGGCTTTCGCCGGGACCGTACGCTCCCGGCCAAGAGCCGACTGCAGCGCCGTCAACTCGTCCCGGCGCGGGAGCCTTCCTTCCCAGAGCAGGAAACAGACCTCCTCGAAGGAGGCTTTGCCGGCGAGGTCGTGAATGTCGATGCCGCGGTAGGAGAGAACGCCTCTCTCCCCGTCGATGTAGCAGATCGCGGAGTCCGCCGCGACGACGTCTTCGAGGCCCTGGGTTTCCGTCATGCTCCCTTCTCGACTGCCCTGGGAATGACGGGATCGAGCCCCGGGAACTTCGCCAGCCAGTCGCGCCGCTCCTGGCGCAGCTTCTCGACGAGGCCGGCGTACTCCTCCGGGCTGTAGTAGGAGCGCGGGTCGTACTTCGAGAGGTCGATGCCGGGGACCTCCGCCGGGACCTCGTAGCCCCAGTCGGGATCCTTTCTCCAGCGGATGCCCTCCTTGGCGATCTGCTTCATGATCTCGGTCGACGCCTTGATCGTGACTTTCTCGCCGGGGAACCCCGCCTTCGCGCCGATCGAGCCGGTGTTCAGGATGTACGCCTGCATGTCCGGGTTTGCCCGGAGGATCTGGAGAACCCGGTTGCCCTCGTCGGCCTCGGGGCCCACGATGAACGGGTTCGTGCCGACTTCGCGCTTGGCCTGTCCCGCCCTCGTCGGGTCTCCCGCCGACGTCTCGATCGATTCGCCCAGCATGAAATAGGCGGCCGCCTGCTCCGGCGTCAGACGCGCGCAGACGGGAACGACGTCGTTGCGGCGGGTGATGAAGACGATCTTGTTGGCCTTCTCGAGGTCGATGTCGTCGCCGGTGCCCTTGATGAAGCGTCGCAGCACGACGCCGCGGCCGTTCGACGTGATCGACGTGTCGAGGAAGTCGATCTTTCCGCCGGCGTCGACCTTGATGTTCTCGTAGGCGGCGGTGGGATGCGTGGCCGCGCCCCACAGAACCGTCTGCGAGGGCTCGAGGCCCTCGGTCTTGATGTAGAAGCCGTCCTCGGTTCCGAAAGCCCGCCCGTCGCGGGTCAAGAGAACGACGTCGTCCTGCTTGATGATCGCCCGCTCGGGCTCCTTCAGGCCGTGATCGTGGAGCGTCAGCGTCGTCTTCCCGGTTCCCGACAGGCCAAAGAGAAGGAAGCCGACGTCCCGCAGCTCACCGTCCGGCCCCTCGACGCGGAGGATCTTGGACCCGGCGTGGAGGCCCAGACCGCCCTTGCGCTTGATCCAGTACATGGCCTGGCGGAGCATCGACTTCTTGGCTTCACCGGGATAGTCGGTGCCCAGGATGTACGTGTAGCCCTGGTTGACGTCGAGGAAGATCAGCGTCTCGGGCCAGTCGGGCACGTATACGGACAGGAAGTCCGGCTCCTTCGAGGAATTCGACGGAAACAGCATGTTGTGCCACATGTACGCGATCCGGGCGTACTCCTTGGGCACGATCAGCCGGCAGTGGATCGGAACCTCGGGGCTCATGCCCATGCGGCGGTCGACCTGGATCAGTTCCATCCGGGACAACGCATCCTGGACCTCGCGGATCTTCTCGGCGGCCTTGGCAGGGTCCATCGACTGCTGCATCACGCCGACGGGAACGTCCGCGACCACGTAGGTCTTCTTGGCCGAGCGGTTCTTGATCCGGGTCGCGTAGACGGGGGAGCCATACTCCGTCGTGGTCTCACCCGCGCGGGCGAGGGCCCGAAGCTCGTCGCCGGAGAGGTCCTTAGCGATGGATCGGCCACGGATGGCTCGAGGGGAAACGGTTTCGACAGTGCTCATGAAAGCAAGTCCTTATTCAAGAGAGGGTTTCGTGCTCCCCGGGTGAGTCTCTAGTTATACCAGATCCTTTCGTTCACAGTCCGATCTCGTCGGCGATCGGCTTCAAGGCGTCGATCAGGAACTGGATGTGCTCCTCCAGGGGAACCCCCACCGCGGCCGCGCCGCCATAGACGTACGAACGGTCTACGGAGCGCGCGAACGCCTTGTCTTTCAGACGTTTGACGACCGAAGTGGCCGGAAGGTCGGCGATCTTCTTCGTCGGCCGGACCTTGACGCAGGCGCCGATGAAGCCGACGAGCTCGTCGCAGGCATAGATCGCCCTCCGCATCGGCGTGTCCCGCGGGATGTTCATGTAATCGGCATGGGACTGGATGGTCTGGATCATTTCCTCGTCGTAGCCGCGCTCGCGCAGGATCCGGCCGCCCACGTGGAGGTGGGTGTCTTCGGTCGGGTTCTGCTCGTAGTCGAAGTCGTGGAGCATCCCGACGATGCCCCAGCGCTCGATCTCGACGGGATCGGTGACTCCGGCCCGGAGGGCGCAGGCGCGCATCGCCTCCTCGACCGCGCGCCCGTGCTTGCGCAGCGCGTCAGATTGCGTGAACTCGAAGAGGAGGTCCCGGGCTTCCTCGCGGCTGGGCCACCGGCCGTCGCTCACGAGGCGGATTCTATCCGCGCCGGCCTTCAGTCGGCGAAGAGGAGAACGATGTCGCTCCGGGGCTCCTCGAGAGCGGCCACGATCGAGGCGTCGTCGCCGGACCAGGCGGCTCCGAGAATTCCGGCGCCGACCGGAAGCTTGAGAATGCTCCGATACGGCTCTGAGGCTTCCGGGCTTATCACGTAGAGCTCCTGGGGAAGCGTCGTCCAGCGCGCGGCGGCGAGCAGCCGCGAGCCGTCACGGGACCAGGCGAGCAGACCGTTGGATATCACCGGGCTCGGAGCGAGGCTCGTCAGCCGGGGCGTTCCCGAAGGATCCACGAACGCAACCCGGTTGCGCATCGGCTTCGGATCCGCGCTGGCGGCCTCCTGCACGAGGTAGGCGATGAGCGCTCGGCGCGGGTTCCACGCCGGCGCGCGGGCTCCGGTCGACGTAGGTAGCCTCGTCGCCTTTCGGTCGGCGACGGACAGCCGGTAGATCGCCTGGCCGTCGCCGGTGTGGGCGCAGTAGAGGATCTCCTTGCCGTCGGGAGACCAGGAGAGCGGATCGACGACCTCGGCGCGATAGAGCTCGCGCGGCGCTCCCCCTTCGACCGACACCAGCCAGATGCCCCGCGCTCCGGAACGATCCGAGACGAACGCGATCTGCCGGCCGTCCGGCGAAAAGGCCGGGCTCTCGTCCATCGTATTGCCGTTGGTCAGCGGGCGCGCTCCAGTGCCGTCCGCGGCCCCGATCCACAGGTTCCGGTTGCCCGAGCGCGCGGAGCTCCATGCGAGCCGATCGCGGGCCGGCGAAACGGTCGGTTGGGAATCGCCGAGCGCTCCGCCGCCCAGGCGCTGCGGTTGTTTCGAACCCTCGACCGGAAGTCAGACGAGGGTCTGCCGCGCGTCGTCGAGCGTGGCGGCCACGAGCCGGCCATCGGTCGAGACGCGGATCTCCGCGTACTGTCCGGCGCCGACGGTGACGCGGATCGGCACGCGCTGGGACGGGGGAAGCCACCAGAGGCCGAGCTCCGCCGAGTCCGGATTGGCCGAAAACAGGAGGCCGCGCCCGTCCGGCATCGGGGCCGGGAACAGCGCGAGACGCGAGGTCTGCACGACGCGCTCCGCGGTTCCGCCGCCGGACGGGACGCGCCAGATCTCCGCCGGCGGCTGGCGGAAGGTTCCGATCGATCTCTGGAAGTAAACCAAGCGGCCGTCGGAAGACCAGGCAGGCTCGTGCGCATGGATTGGCGTCCGGTAGATCTCCTTCTCGTTCGCGCCGTCGGCATCGCAGACGAAGATCGCGTCGCCGCCGCCGCCGCCGGGACGCACGAACGCGATCCGACGGCCGTCCGGCGAGAAGCGGCTGCCGAGGCCGCGGTCGAAGAGTTTGCGCGGAGTGCCCCCGAGCGGAGCGGGAACGCTCCAGGTCGTGTAGTCCGTGAGCGTGCCTCCCGGGGCCTGCGAGGCGCCGAACGAGATCTGGGTCCCGTCGGGCGAGATGTCCAGGCCCCCGATATCCGAGCGGGCCGCGACGGTCAGGCCCGTCTTCTCGGTCAGGTTGACGGCCTCGCCCCCGGCCACGAACTGAACCCAGACGTCGGTCGGGCCGCGGGCGTCGGAGAGATAAGCGACCCACTTGCCGTCCGGCGACAGGGCCGGCGCGAAGGCGTTCGAGGCTCGCTGGCTGAGCCGGACGACGCGCCCGTAGGCCGGAGGCGCCTGGCTGTGAGACAGCATCGGCCGCAAGAGCCAGCCGGCGGCAAACGCCGCCAGTCCGGCGAGCGCGAGGAGAAGCGCCCTCGGCCGCAGCCGTGACGGCGCGAGCGCCGCCCTCGGAATCGCCCCAGAGCCGGTCACAGACTCACGCAGCGCGTAGGCCAGGTCGCGGGCGGACTGGAAGCGCTCGTCGGGGTTCTTTTCCAGGCAGCGCGCGACGAGTCGGTCGAGCGCGGCCCGGACGCCGGGGGCGCTCCGCGACACCTCGGCCGGCTGATCGCGCAGGATCGAGGCGAGAGATTCGCCGGTGGTCGCTCCGGTGAAGGCGCGCCGGCCAGTGAGCATCTCGTAGAGCACCGCGCCGAAGGCGAAGATGTCGCTGCGCGCGTCGGCGGGGCGCCCGCGAATCTGCTCCGGGGAAATGTAGCCCGCCGTGCCCATCACGACACCCGGTTCGGTGGGGGCCGGAGTCGTGGGCGCCGACGTCGCGTCGGTCGCCTCGACCGGCGTTTCGACGCGTGCGAGCCCGAAGTCGAGGATCTTGACGCGGCCGTCCGTCGTCAGGAACACGTTTTCGGGTTTCAGGTCGCGGTGCACGATGCCCGCCGCGTGTGCGGCCGCCAGGCCCTCGGCGATCGACGTCGCGATTTCGACGGCCTTGCGCTCGGAAAGCTGCTCGTGGGCAAGGCGCTCGCGAAGCGTTTCGCCGTTCAGCAGCTCCGTCACGGTGTAGACGACGCCGTCCGACTGTCCGAAGTCGAAGAGCGAAAGGATGTTCGGGTGCGAGAGCGCGGCGACGGCGCGCGCCTCTCGTTCGAAGCGGGCGAGCGCGTCGGGGGAGTTTGCGAAACGCTCCGGCAGCACCTTCACGGCCACCTCGCGGCCGAGACGCGAGTCCCGCGCTTGGTACACTTCGCCCATTCCGCCGGCGCCGAGCGGATCCACGATCGCATAGGGGCCGAGCCGGGTATCCCGGGACAGGGTCATGAGGCTTGGCGGATTCTAGCTTTAACCCGCCGGCAAGCCGCGGAAGTGCCCGTGCTGCACACGAAAATGTGCATTTCAGGCCACTTTTAGGGGCCAGATTGCAAGTTTGGCCTTGATTTCGGGCAAATTGACTCTAAAATCGTGCTCCAACGTCAAGAAAAGGGAGGCGGCATGGCAAAGGCGAAGGTGCTGAAGTTCGACGCGGCGGGCCCGGGTCTCTCCAAGTCCGAGATTCTCAAGGTGTGCGAGGCGGAGAACGTCCGCTTCATGCGCCTGCAGTTCACCGACATCTTCGGCGTGATCAAGAACGTCGAGCTGCCGAGCTCGCAGTTCGGCAAGGCGCTCGACGGCGAGATCCAGTTCGACGGCTCCTCGATCGAAGGCTTCACGCGGATCGAAGAGTCCGACATGAACCTGGTGCCGGATCTGAACTCCTTCGCGATCTATCCCTGGGCGCACTCCAACGGCGAGAAGGTCGGCCGCCTGATCTGCGACGTCTACAACCCCGACGGAACGCCCTTCCCGGGCTGTCCCCGCATGACGTTGAAGAAGCAGATGGACAAGGCCTCCTCTCTCGGCTACACGATGGTCACGGGCCCCGAGGCGGAGTTCTTCCTCTTCCGCCGCGACGCCAACGGCGACCCCATCGTGGACACACACGACGAAGGCGCCTACTTCGACCTCACCCCTGTGGACCGAGGCGAGGAGGCCCGCCGAGACATCGTGCTCGCGCTCGAGCAGATGGGCTTCGAGGTGGAAGCCGCCCACCACGAAGTCGCCCCCGGACAGCACGAGATCGACTTCAAGTATGCCGACGCCGTCACCACGGCCGACCGCGTCTCGACCTTCCGCTTCATCGTCAAGAAGGTCGCGATGGATCACGGCCTCCACGCGACCTTCATGCCGAAGCCCATCTTCGGCGTCAACGGCTCGGGCATGCACGTTCACCAGTCCTTCCTGGACAAGAAGGGCAACAACGTCTTCTACGACGCGAAGGCCAAGTACCAACTCTCGAAGACGGCGCTGAACTACACCGGCGGAATCCTGCGCCACGCGCGGGCGTTCGTGGCCGTGACGAATCCCCTGGTCAACTCCTACAAGCGCCTGGTGCCGGGCTATGAGGCGCCGGTCAACGTGGCGTGGTCCATGCGCAACCGTTCGCCGCTCGTGCGCGTGCCGGCGCGGCGTGGAATGGGCACGCGGATCGAAGTCCGCATGCCGGATCCCTCCTGCAATCCCTATCTCGCGTTCGGCGTGATGCTGGCCGCCGGCCTCGACGGCGTGAAGAACCGGATGGATCCGGGCGAGCCGGTCGACAAGAACGTCTTCAAGATGAGCGAGCGCGAGAAGCGCCGCCTGCGGATCGACCAGCTGCCGGCGAATCTCTCCGAGGCGCTCGACAACCTGGAGAAGGACGCCGTGATCACGGATGCTCTCGGCGAGCACATCCTTGCGCACTTCCTCGAGGCGAAGCGCGGCGAGTGGGCCGAGTACATCTCGAGGGTGCAGCCGTGGGAGACGGAGAAGTACCTGGAAACGTACTGAGCGCCCCGTTTTCCGTCAGCCAAATGAAATAAGGCCAGACGTAGCTCTGGCCTTATTTTTTTAGCCCCGAGGGTCCATTACACTCCAAACATGGGTGCTCTCTCGGCATCACTCCGCGCGCGGCTGACCTCAAGTGCGCCGCTGCTCCTCGACGCGGCGATGGGAACGGAGCTCCAGAGGCGCGACGCCGACACGAAACTGCCGCTCTGGAGCGCCGCCGCTCTCCTCCGCGATCCCGAATTGGTCTGGACGATTCACTCCGACGAAGTTTCGGCCGGAGCGGAGATCCTGACCGCGAACACGTTTCGGACACATGCGCGGTCCCTGGCCAAGGCGGGACTGGCCGAGCGCTCGGGCGAGCTTGGCGCCCTGGCGGTCCAGCTCGCGCACCAGGCGGCCGCGGCGCCCGGGCGCGACATCTTCGTCGCGGGCTCGCTCTCGCCGCTGGAGGACTGCTACCGGCCGGATCTCGTCCCCGACGACGCCGCTCTCGCGCGCGAGCACGGCGCACAGGCGCGCTTCCTGGCCGAGGCCGGCGTGGACCTGATCCTCGCCGAGACGCACAACACGATCCGCGAGGCTGTGGCCGCGCTGCGCGCCGCGAAGGCGACCAGCGTTCCGGTCTTCGTCTCTCTGGTCACCGACGGGAGCGGACGCCTCCTTTCGGGCGAATCGATCGCCGACGCCGTGCGGGCGCTCTTGCCGCTCGAGCCCGACGCGCTCGGCGTCAATTGCGTCCCCGCGGCGCGTCTGGGGGGTGACCTCGCCGTCCTCGCCGCGGCCGCGCCCGGTGTGCCGCTCCTCGCCTACGGCAACCTGGGCCTTCCCGACGACTCGCGCGGCTGGGCGTTCACCGAAGAGCTCTCGCCCGAGGAGTACGCCGAAACGGCGAGAGGCTGGATTGAGCGAGGCGCGCGCATCGTCGGGGGCTGCTGCGGGACGACCCCCGCCCATTCCAGGGCCCTGCGCCAAGCGATCGACCTCGGAGGGCAACAGGGCTCCTAGGATCGCGGCAAAGGTGGAAATGTCCTCGTGTTCTGTGTACGTTTCCGTCTTGTGCGGTTCTTGGGCATCCACCCGAGCCCCCTCATGTACACCAAGGTCTTCCTGCGCCTCGAGCCCCTCGGCCTCGAGCTCGTCGGCGCGGCCGCGCGGCAGGCTGGCCACGACGTACGGCTCCTGGACCTCCAGGTCGAGTCGCACGCGGCGTACTTCCGGACGCTCGAGCGCTTTCGGCCCGACGCGATCGGCTTCTCGTGCAACTATCTGGCGAACGTCCCGGAGATCCTCGACCTGGCCCGCGAGACGAAGCGCCGGCGCCCGGAGACGTTCGTCTTCGTCGGCGGCCACAGCGCGTCCTTCATCGCCGAAGAGCTTCTCGAGCACGGCCGCGGCGCGGTCGACGGCGTGCTGCGGGGCGAGGGCGAGGCGGGGGTCGGGCCGCTCCTCGACGCGATTCCGACGGGGCAGGGAGCCGTCTCGCGAGTGCCCGGCGTCGTCACGGCGGCCGGCGCGGGCCCGCCGCCAGCTCCAGTGCGGAGCCTCGACGATCTCCGGCCGGCGCGTTCGATGCTCCGCCACCGCCGCAAGTACTTCCTGGGCTTCCTCGATCCCTGCGCCTCGATCGAATTCACCCGCGGATGTCCCTGGGACTGCTCCTTCTGCAGCGCCTGGACCTTCTACGGCCGGGGCTACCGGACGATCCACCCCGAGCACGTGGTCGAGGATCTCGAGAGCATCCGCGAGCCGGGCGTCTTCATCGTCGACGACGTCGCCTTCATCCAGGCCGAGCACGGCTACCGCATCGGCGAGGCGATCGCGCGAAAGGGAATCCGTAAGGAGTACTACCTGGAGACGCGCGGCGACGTGCTCCTGCGCAACGTCGAGGTCTTCCGTTTCTGGAAGCGCCTGGGCCTCCAGTACATGTTCCTAGGGCTCGAGGCGATCGACGAGGAGGGCCTGCGCAAGTATCGCAAGCGCGTCTCCCTCGGCAAGAACTTCGAGGCGCTCGAGTGCGCGCGGTCGCTCGGGGTGAGGGTCGCGATCAACCTGATCGCGGATCCCGACTGGGACCGCGACCGCTTCGAGGTCGTCCGCCAGTGGTGCCGGGAGACCCCGGAGATCGTCAACATCAGCGTCAACACGCCGTACCCGGGCACCGAGACGTGGCACACCGAGTCCCGCCGGGTCCAGACCCGCGACTATCGGCTCTACGACATCCAGCACGCCGTGCTCCCGACGCGGCTTCCCCTGGCCGAGTTCTACGAGGAGCTGGTCAAGACGCAGCAGGTCCTGAACGGCAAGCACATGGGCTGGGCGGTCCTGGGGAGCACCGCGAGGCTCGCCCTCGAGCGGCTCGCGCGCGGCCAGACCAACTTCGTGCGCATGCTCTGGAAGTTCAACAGCGTCTACGACCCGGCTCTGCTCCTCGCGGACCACAGCCGGGAGGTCGAGTACGCGATGCGCCTGCCGCCCCCGGCGCAGGAGACGGTCGAGCCCGAGCGGCTCTTCGTGTTGCCTCGATCCCCGCGCGCGAACCAATCGATCGACGAGGCCACCGAGCGCTTCGTACAGGAGACGCGGACTCCGGCCTGACCGATCAGCCCTCCGTCTCGATCTCGTACACGTCGATCGCGGTTCCCAGCCGGGCAAAGGCCTCGATCGGGCTCTTCCGGAAGAGCCGCATCCAGAGCGGCCGGCGCGACTTTCCGAAGATCGCGAGCGTCACACCATGCTCGCGCGCGAAGCGCAGGAGCTCCAACGGGACGCTTTCGGCCTGGAGCCAGACGACCTTCGCGCCGAGCTCCATGGCGAGAGTCACGTTCTCGTTGAGCAACCGGTGTTCGCGAGCCGACATGCGTTGAGGGCTCTCCTTCGGCGTCCGCACGTAGACGGCGAACCAGTTGGTGTTGAGCTTGCCGGCGAGGGCAGAGGCCCGGCGCAGGAGCCGGCGGGTCGTTTCCGGGTTTGACGAGATCGCGACCATGGCCTTTGTGCCGACGGGCTCTCCGACCACGAGCTTGTCGGTGCCGCGCCTCTCCGCCTCCAGGCGGTCGGCGATCTGGCGCATGGCGAGCTCCCGCAGCGAGGCCAGGTTCTGCTCGGTGAAAAAGTTCTCGAGCGCCGGCTGGATACGCTCGGGGGGATAGATCTTGCCGGCCTTGAGCCGGTCGCGGAGCTCTTCCGACGGCAGATCCACGTTGACGACCGCGTCGGCCTGGCGAAGGATCCGGTCGGGGACCCTCTCCTGGACGTCGACGCCGGTGACGCGCGAGACGATGTCCTGGAGCGACTCGAAGTGCTGGATGTTGACGGCCGTCATGACCGAGATCCCGGCATCGAGCAGGTCTTCGACGTCTTCGTAGCGCTTGGAGCTCTCGGTTCCCGGGACGTTGGTGTGGGCGAGCTCGTCGACGATGACGACCTCGGGCTTGCGCGCGAGAATCGCCGGCAGGTCCATCTCCTCGATCGTCTTGCCCTTGTAGGCGACGGCGCGTCGGGGGATGACCTCCAGCCCGGTGATGCGCTCGGCCGTCTCGGCGCGGCCGTGGGGTTCGACGAACCCCGCCACGACGTCGACACCCTGTTTCTTCAGGGTATGGGCGTCCTCGAGCATCTGGTAGGTCTTTCCGACGCCGGCCGCGTGCCCGATGTAGATCTTCAGCTTCCCGCGTCGAGACTTCTCGATCAGCTTCAGGAAGATGTCGGCGGTCCGCCGCGGATCTACTTCGGGCATCGGCGCATTCTAAGGATGGGCCGGGAAGGAGCGGTCGAGGTCGAGGTTCGTCAACAGGACGTTGACGCGAGGCTCGCCGAGAAGTCCGAACGTGCGCGGCTCGACGTGGCGGCGGATGACTTCGGCCACGCGGTCCTCGGAAACGCCTCGAGCCTTCGCGATGCGCTCCGCCTGCCAGAGCGCGGCGTCCGGCGACAGGTGCGGATCGAGCCCCGACGCCGACGTCGTCACCAGGTCGGCGGGCACGGGACGCGGGTCGCCGGGGCGATCCGTCCGGGCTGCGGCAACCGCGTCCGCAATTTGCTTCGCCAGGCCTCCGTCCGTCGGGCCCTTGTTGGTTCCCTGCGAAGCCGTTCCGTCGTAGCCATCCTTGCCCGCGGCGGAGGGGCGCGGGTGCAGGTACTCGGGACGCGTGAAGTTCTGGCCGATGAGCTCGGAGCCCACGACGCGGCCGCCGGAGGTCAGAAACGAGCCCTCCGCCTTGTCCCTCCAGAATAGGCGGCCGCTGGCCCAGACCGCGGCGGGGTAGCCGCCTCCGAGAAGAATCGTCAGGACGACCACGTAGAGCGTCGAGCGAACGATGAGCTTCATGACCATCCTCATGCCAAGTGCAGCGCCAGTACGATCCAGTCGATGAGCTTGATGCCGATGAAGGGAACGATGATGCCGCCGATGCCGTAGATCCAGAGATTCCTCGCCAGGATGCGCGCGGCCCCGAGCGGCCGGTAGCGCACGCCGCGCAGCGCCAGCGGGATCAGCGCGACGATGACGAGGGCGTTGAAGATGACCGCCGAAAGGATCGCGGACCGGGGATTACCCAGGCGCATGATGTTCAGAGCGTTCAACGCGGGATAGGTCGCGGCGAACATCGCCGGCAGGATCGCAAAGTATTTGGCCACGTCGTTGGCGATGGAGAACGTCGTTAGCGCCCCGCGCGTCATCAAAAGCTGCTTACCGATCTCGACGACCTCGATCAGCTTCGTCGGGTTCGAGTCGAGGTCCACCATGTTGCCCGCTTCGCGCGCGGCCTGCGTCCCGGTGTTCATCGCGACACCCACGTCGGCCTGGGCGAGGGCCGGAGCGTCGTTGGTCCCGTCGCCGGTCATGGCCACCAGGTTTCCGCCTTCCTGCTCCTTGCGGATCAGCGCGAGCTTCTGCTCGGGCGTGGCCTGTGCCAGGAAGTCGTCCACGCCCGCCTCGCGCGCGATCGCCGCGGCCGTCAGCGGGTTGTCGCCCGTGATCATGATCGTCCGGATGCCCATCGCGCGCAGGCGGTCGAACCGGTCGCGCATGCCGGCCTTGACGACGTCGCGCAGGGCCACGACGCCGAGGATCTTCGCGTCGTCGGAAACCAGAAGCGGCGTCGCCCCTTCACCCGCGATGCGATTGACGAGCTCGTTGACGGCCGGATCGATGCGGCCTCCGAGCGAGCGGACCCACTCGACGATGGCGTCGCCGGCGCCCTTGCGGATGCGGCGTCCGTTCCAGTCGACGCCGGACATCCGGGTCGTGGCCGAGAACGGGATGAAGTGCATGCCTTCGACGTGGCGTCCCCGCAGTCCGAACTTCTCCTTCGCGAGCACGACGATCGATCGACCCTCGGGCGTCTCGTCGGCCAGGGAGGACAGCTGCGCGGCCTCGGCCAGAGTCAATGCGGGCATCACTTCCGGAGCCGGGAAAAAGTCGGTCGCCTGGCGGTTGCCCAGCGTGATCGTTCCGGTTTTGTCGAGGAGCAGAACGTTGACGTCCCCGGCGGCTTCGACGGCGCGCCCGGACATGGCCAGGACGTTGTGCTGAAGCACGCGGTCCATGCCGGCGATCCCGATCGCCGACAGCAGGCCGCCGATGGTCGTCGGAATCAGGCAGACGAGCAGGGCGATCAACACTGCCGTCGTGGCCTCGCCGCTGGCGTAGAGGGCGAACGGGCGCAGGGTCACGGTCGCGATCAGGAAAACGATCGTCAGCCCGGCGAGCAGGATCGAGAGGGCGATCTCGTTCGGCGTCTTCTGTCGCGTGGCGCCTTCGACCAGCGCGATCATGCGGTCGAGAAACGTCTCGCCCGGGTTCGACGTGATCTCGACGACGATCCGGTCCGAGAGAACGCGAGTGCCTCCCGTGACGGCAGACCGGTCTCCTCCCGACTCCCGGATGACGGGAGCGGACTCGCCGGTGATCGCGGACTCGTCCACGGAGGCGATGCCCTCGACGACGGTTCCGTCTCCGGGGATGACCTGTCCGGCCTCGACGATGACGCGATCCCCCCGGCGCAGAGACGTCGCCGAGACCTGTTCCTCGCCTTTCTTCGTCAGGCGCCGGGCCATCGTGTCCTGCCGGCCGCGGCGCAGCGCGGCGGCCTGGGCCTTGCCGCGTCCCTCGGCCATCGCTTCGGCGAAATTGGCGAAGAGCACCGTGAACCAGAGCCACAGGGCGATCTGGAGGTTGAACAGCACGTCCCTGCCGCGCGCGACGTCGCGCACGAGAAGGACCGTGACCAGGGCCGCCCCGACGAGCACCACGAACATGACCGGGTTCTTCGCCTGGAGCCGCGGGTCGAGCTTCCGGAAAGAGTCGGCGATCGCGGGCCCGACGATCGACCGATCGAAGAGTTTTCGGCGTCGAGGCTGAGGCACGTGCAACCTCCTCAGAAGAGTTTCCCGGCCTTCATCAGGAGCTGCTCGACGATCGGGCCAAGAGAGAAGGCTGGAAAGAAGGTCAGGGCGCCGACGATCACGACCACGCCGATCAGCAGAAAGGTGAAGAGCGCGCCCGTGACGGGGAACGTCCCTGCCGACTCGGGAACCTTCTTCTTCGCCGCGAGCGATCCCGCGATCCCGAGGATCGGAATCAGCATGAAGAAGCGGCCGACGAACATGTCGACTGCCAGCGTCGTGTTGTAGAAGAGCGTATTGGCGTTCAATCCCGCGAAGGCCGACCCGTTGTTGCCGGCGCCCGACTCGAAGGCGTAGAGGATCTCCGAGAATCCGTGCGGGCCTTTGTTTCCGAGCGAGGAACGCCCCGCCGGCAGAACGGCGGCCGCCGCCGTAAACCCCAGGATGCAGAGTGTGAGCACCAGCACCGACAGCATCGCGAGCTTGACCTCGTGCGCTTCGACCTTCTTTCCGAGGTACTCCGGCGTGCGCCCCACCATGAGTCCCGCGATGAAGACCGTCAGGACGATGAACACGAACATTCCGTAGAGGCCGGCGCCGACGCCTCCGACGATGACCTCGCCCGTTGCGATGTTGGCGAGTGGGACCAGTCCCCCGATGGGTGTGAAGGAGTCGTGCCAGGAGTTGATCGCGCCGCAGGAAGCGTCCGTCGTGACGGTCGCGAAGAGGGCCGAGTCGCCGATTCCGAAGCGGACTTCCTTGCCCTCCATGTTGCCGCCGGTTCCGCCGGCTGTGGGATCGGCGGCGACTCCCGCGGCCTGGTGAATCGGGTTTCCCTTCTGCTCCGCGATCGTCGCGACGGCCGCTCCCGCCAGAAAGAGGATCGCCATCGCCGCGAAGACCGCCCAGCCGTGGCGCACCGAGCCGGTCATTCGCCCGAGCGTGTTCGTCAGGCCGGCGCCGATTGCGAAGATCAGGAGGATCTCGACGAAGTTGGTGCCGGGCGTCGGGTTCTCGTAGGGGTGGGCGGAGTTGGCGTTGAAGAAGCCGCCCCCGTTGGTGCCGAGCTCCTTGATCGCCTCCTGGGACGCAACCGGCCCCTGCGCGATCTTTTGCGTCGCGCCTTCGACCGTGGTCACGGCGACGTCGGCGCGGAAGTTCTGCACGACCCCCTGCGAGACCAGGAAGAGCGCCGCGACGAAGGAAGCCGGCAGGAGGAACCAGAGGATCGCGCGCGTGCAGTCGAACCAGAAGTTGCCGATGCCCCTGGCCTTCTCACGGGCGACGCCGCGGATCACGGCGATCGCGATCGCGATTCCGATCGCGGCCGACAGGAAGTTATGGAGGGCGAGCCCCGCCATCTGCGTCAAGTGCGACATCGTGGACTCGCCCGAGTAGCCCTGCCAGTTCGTGTTCGTCGTGAACGACACGGCCGTGTTCCAGGAGGAGTCCGGCGAAACCGGGCCGAAGCCGTTGGGATTGAAGGGCAGCCACTTCTGAAGCCGCTGCATCGCGTAGAGGATCACGAGCGACGCCGCGTTGACGATCAGCATCGCGATCGTCCACTCGACCCAGGTCTGCTCCTTCGTGGCATCCACACCGCAGAGGCGATAGATCGCGCGCTCGAGCGGCCGCAGCAAAGGGTCCAGGGGCGTGGACTCCCCCGTAAAGACCCGTTTCATGTAGGCGCCGAGCAGCGGCGTGACCGTCGTGACGATGGCCAGATAGAGCAGGATGCGGATCGCATTGATCTCGGTCACGACCTCACACCTTCTCGGCCTTCAACATGGCGTGGACGAGGTACCCGAGGAGAGCCAGCGTGACCGCGAGACCGAGAACGTCTTCCCATCCCATCGTCGATCCTCAGATCCGGTCGCAGCGGCGCGTGTAGAGGATCGAGATCCAGAACAGCACCACGGTCGCGCCCAGAAAGATCAGGTCCGGCATCGCGCCCTCCTCAAAAGGCGTAGCCCAGCTCGATCAGGCCGCCGTCGCCCTTCGAGTCGCCGTTCTTGATCGTGTAGGCGGCGTACAGGGTCCAGTGCCCGATGGACCAATAGAAGCCGGGCGAGAGATAGCCGATCGCGTTCTCGCCGCTCCACCAGTCGGCGGCCAGCGTCAACCCCTCGACCCAGGGGAGAGGCTGCTCGAAAGTCGCCAGCGCCCCTCCCGTGCTGTTCGCTCTCGCGTAGCCGGCCGAGGAATACCAGCCCCCGATGGAAACCCGCGTGCGGAGAGTCGGGAGCCGATACGTCGCGAAACCGTAGCCGAGGCCCGCCGGGATTCCGTCCTCGCGCCCGCGCAGGTAGAAGAGCCCGAAGGCGCCGGCCGTGACCTCGAAGTCGCCGGCGACGATCGGCTGCGCCTTGACGGCGAGCGTGGCGGTCGGAACGATCGACCCCGGCGAGACGAAGCCGCCGAAATTCACGCCCGCCTCGACGTGCGGAAACACGCCGACCACACCGCGGATCGTCGTCGAAGAGAACTCCGGTTCCGTCGGGCGGAACAATTCGTCCGTCTCGGCATAGACCTTGCCGGGATCCAGCACGTCCGCCGAAGGAACGTTGAAGATCGTCTGCTGGGCGGCGGCGGGGACCGCGATCGACGCGGACGCAATCAGCGCCGTCGCACCGATGCGCGCGCCACGGCGCCGGATCCCGTTCCGTCTCCCGTTCATGCGGGAAGAATCCCGCGCGGCTCCGAAAGAAGTCCGGAGGGACGCCGAAAGAAACTCGAAAGACGTGCTAGGTTTCGGGCGAGAAGCGGTAGCCGACCCAGGGCTCCGTGCGGAACCATCGGGGGCGAATCGGGTCGTCTTCGAGCTTACGCCGCAGGCTTCCCATGTGGACGCGAAGTGTGTCGGTGGTGACGCCGGCGGTCGTCCCCCAGACGGCAGTCATGAGCTGCCGGTGCGTCCAGACCGCGCCCGGCTTGCCGAGCAGTGTCGAAAGAAGAGCGAATTCGATCGGTGTCAGGTGGACGGGGCGCCCCGCCTTGCGCACCTTCCGCGCTTCCGCATCGACCTCGATGTCGCCCCAGCGGGTCACGCCGGGGGACCGAGAGGGCTCGGAACGCCGCAGCAGCGCGCGCGTTCTGGCCACCAGCTCGCCGACTCCGAAGGGCTTCGTGACGTAGTCGTCCGCCCCGGCATCCAGGAGCCGAACCTTCTCGCGCTCCTCGCCGCGAACCGTCAGGATGAGGACAGGCGCCGGAGAGCTCTTCCGCAGCTCTCGGACGAGTTCCAGTCCGTCCACGCGCGGCATCGCGAGGTCGGTCACGACGAGGTCGAAACCCCCGCCCTCGAATTGATCCAGCGCCTCCTGGCCGTCGACCGCGGTCGCGACCTCGTGGCCCTCGCGCTCGAGGGCGTCGCGGACGACCTTGCGGATGCCGGGCTCGTCGTCGACCACCAGGACGCGGCTCACGCGGCGGCCTTGGGGAGGAGGATCTCGAAGCGCGTGCCGCTCGGCTCTCCCGAAGAGACGCGAACCCGGCCGCCGTTCATCTCGACCAGCCTTCGGGCGATGAAGAGCCCGAGCCCGGATCCCGGCTGCGCACCCGATCCGGGCAGGCGCACGAAGCGATCGAAGACGCGTTCGTGCTCTGCGTCGGGAATCCCGGGGCCCCGGTCCGCGATCTCGAAGCGCGCCTGTCCGGAATCCTCCGTCACCGTGATGCGCACCTCCGTGCCGGGAGGCGAATAGAGAGCGGCGTTTTCGAGTCCCTGGCCCAGAGCCTCGGTTAGCTGCGCAGGATCGACCTCGAGGGAAATGTCGCCTCGCGGAACGTCGACGAAGAGCGCATGCGACGCGAGCGCGCTCCCGAAGCGCGCCACCGCGGCCTCGACGATCTCGCCGGCGCTGACCCGTTCCCGCCTGGGTGCGGCGACGCCGGCATCGAGCCGGACCACCTTCATCAGTTCCTCGACGTGGCGTGCCAGCGTCGCGACGGCCTCGAGCGCGGGCCGCGCGGCGTCGGTTCCGGCCCGCGACGCCCAGTTCTCTATGGCGCCTCGAGCGGTCGCTACGGGGGTGGTGAGG
>JBKOZO010000135.1:0-2240 GCA_046725935.1 Acidobacteriota bacterium
CCAGGGGTACAGCCGATTCGAATACGAGCACGGGAAAGTCGCCACGGACCTCACCGTGCTCGTTGCGCAGAAGGACCCGGTCAAGATCTCGCGCCTGTCGGTCGAGAACCGATCCGCTTCGACGCGGACGCTGACCGTCACCGCCTACGCGGAGTGGGCTCTCGGTCCGCAGAGAGCGGCCGCCGCGCCGTTCGTCGTCACGGACCTCGACGCTGAGACGGGCGCGATCTTTGCGCGCAACTTCTGGAACGAGCCGCATGCCGGACGGGTCGCGTTCGCGGATGTCGGGGGCGCGCAGACCGCGTGGACAGCCGATCGCACCGAGTTTCTCGGGCGCAACGGCGGCCTTGAGGCCCCGGCGGGCTTGGCGCGGGAAGTGATCCTCTCGCGGCGCGCCGGCGCCGGCCTCGATCCCTGCGCCGCGCTGCAGGTGCGGCTGCGTCTGGCGCCGGGTCAACGCGAGCAGGTCGTCTTCCTGCTCGGCCAGGGTCGCGACGCCCCGGAGGCGCGACAGCTCATCGCCCGCTATCGGTCGCAGGACCATGACCTCGCGTTGGCTGCGGTGGGGCGGGAGTGGGAGGACACGCTCGCTGCGCTTCAGGTCCGGACGCCCGACCGTTCGATGGACCTGTTGCTGAACCGCTGGCTCCTCTACCAGGCACTCGGCTGTCGTTTTCGGGCGCGCACGGCCTTGTATCAGGCGGGCGGCGCCTGGGGCTTCCGCGACCAGCTGCAGGACGTGATGTCCTTCACGGTCGCGCGCCGCGAGCTGGCGCGCGAGCATCTCCTCCGAGCGGCGTCACGGCAGTTCGTCGAGGGAGATGTGCAGCACTGGTGGCATGCCCCAGGCGGAAAGGGCGTTCGGACCCGAATCTCGGATGACCTCCTCTGGCTCCCCTACGCGACGCACCACTACGTGGAGGTCACGGGCGATTACGCCGTACTCGACGAGTCGGCGTCGTTTCTCACGGGCCCGGCTCTGGCGCCGGGGGAGACCGACCGGTACTTCGAACCGCAGATCTCGGACCAAGTCGGCTCCCTGTTCGAGCACTGCGCCCGTGCCCTGGACCGCAGCCTCGCGGTCGGTCGCCATGGTCTGCCTTTGATGGGCACGGGCGATTGGAACGACGGAATGAATCGAGTCGGCGTCGAGGGTCGGGGCGAAAGTGTCTGGCTCGGCTGGTTCTTGCACACCAACCTGGTCGAGTTCGCCGCTCTCGCCGACCGCCGTGGAGAGAGCGAGCGCGCCGGCGTGTGGCGCGGCCACGCCGCTTCGTTGAAGACGGCGCTCGATCGCGACGGGTGGGACGGCGATTGGTATCGCCGCGCCTTCTTCGACGACGGGACGCCGCTCGGATCCGCCACCAACGACGAGTGCCGCATCGACTCGATCGCGCAGTCCTGGGGAGTCATCTCGGGCGCCGCCGATCCCGAGAAGGGCCGGCGGGCCATGGCGGCCGTCGACGAGCATCTGATCCGGCGGGGAGACGGGCTCGTTCTGCTCTTCGCACCCCCGTTCGACCGCACGGCCCTCCAGCCCGGCTACATCAAGGGATACGTCCCCGGCGTGCGCGAAAACGGGGGACAGTACACGCACGCCGCAGTCTGGGCGATGATCGCCTTCGCCGCGCTCGGCGACGGCGACAAGGCGGGAGAGCTCTTCGCGATCCTGAACCCGATCAACCACGCGAGCACGCGCTCGGGCCTGTATCGCTACAAGGTCGAGCCATACGTGATGGCCGGCGACGTCTATTCGGAGCTCCCCCACGCGGGCCGGGGTGGCTGGAGCTGGTACACGGGCTCCGCCGGTTGGATGTACCGCGCGGGCGTCGAGTGGATCCTCGGCTTTCGTCTGCGCGGCGCGGTGCTCCACGTGGACCCCTGCATCCCACGCGCGTGGCCGCGGTACGAGATCGACTTTCGTTACCATTCTGCCCGCTACCGGCTCTCGGTGGAGAACCCACGGGGCGCGATGCGCGGCGTGACCAGCATCTCGCTCGACGGCGGACCGGTCACGGGCCGCGAGATCCCGCTGGCCGACGATGGCCGGGAGCACCGGATCGAGGTCGTGCTGGGTTAGGGATCGGAGGGCCGGCGGTCCGTGAAACTCGAACGATCGGGCGCCAACCGGAGGACCGGCTCGCCCTGCTCGCGGCTCTCCCGCTTCCGATTTTTCACGTCTCAAATCGAGAGGAACAAACGATTGGAAGGAAACCGGCGGAGCGCACATGATCCACTTG
>JBKOZO010000136.1:0-9765 GCA_046725935.1 Acidobacteriota bacterium
GCGCAGCACGCGCACCAGGCCCTGCCGGACAACGTCGGAGCTTGCACCCGCTCCGGCCGCGGCCGCCACGGCGGCGGCGCGCTGGCCGGCCGAAGGCACTCGTCCGTAGAGGGCCGCGAGGGAAAGCACCAGCCGGTTCAAGACGACCACCTGCCACGCGAGATCGGCGCCGAAGGGCACCGATCCGAAAAAGGCGGCCGGCCCCGTCAGGAGCGCGGCCGCCGCGCCGCACTGGACCGCCGCACGGCGCACCAGGCGATCCGCGAGCTGGTCGCGGGACGCCCTCGGGTGACGCCGGCGCAGGCGCTCCACCTCCGTCACCGCGCGCTCCGCCATGGTCTCGTCGAGGACGGCGCGGGCGATCGCGGCGTACATACGGAAATCCTATCCCTACATGCTATGTTTCGCCGGTTCGGAAAGGAGTCATCGTGAAGACACGCATTGCCATGGCCGTTCTGCTCGCCGCCGCGGTCTCGTTCGCGGTCGCGCAGGAGGCCAAACAGAGCGGAAAGGGGAAGAAAGTGGCCCGCGACTACGCCAACACGATCGCGACCCTGCAGACCGACGTGGGCGACATCCAGATCAAGTTTTTCTACGACAAGGCGCCCAAGCACGTCGAGAACTTCGTGGACCTCTCCGCCAACGGCTTCTACAACGGGACCGTCTTTCACCGCGTGATCCCGGGCTTCATGATCCAGGGCGGCGATCCGAACACGAAGAAGCCCGAAGACGCCAACCACCTCTGGGGCACCGGAGGCAACGGCAACAACAAGCTCAAGGCCGAGTTCAACGACACGCCGCACAAGCGGGGAATCGTCTCGATGGCGCGCGCGGCGGATCCGAATTCGGCGTCCTCGCAGTTCTTCATCGTCGTCAAGGACTCGAACTTCCTCGACGGCCAGTACACAGCCTTCGGCGAAGTGATCTCGGGCTTGGACGTCGCGGACAAGATCGCCACGGCCCCGCGCGGCGCCAACGACCGGCCGAACCAGCCGGTCCACATCAAGAAGGTCCTGCTCTCGCAGTTGAAGAGCACGAGCTAGCAGGCTAGCGCTGCCCTGATCTCTTCCGACGCCGCCGGCCTCGAAGCGCTCGCGAGAGCCACCGCGCACGATCCCGTCGCGGTCGAGCCTCTCGCCGGCGACGTCGGACACCGGCGCTACTTCCGCATTCGCCTCGCCGACGGCCGCACGGTCGTCGGCGTCGCCTATCCGTCCGAAGAAACCGATGCGCGGCGCCGCTGGATCGCGGCGCGGGAGCGGCTCTGCGGCGCCGTGCGCGTGCCCGCGATCCTCGCCGACGACGGCCGCGGCCACCAGCTCGTCGAGGACTTCGGATCCGAAGACCTCGCCGCGCGTTTCGCGGCGGATCCCGGCAGCCGCGTCGAGTGGCTGTCGCGCGCCGCCGACGCCGCGGCGGCCATCGCCGGAACCTCCGATCCCGGGATCAATCCCGCGTTCGATACCGCGCTCTTTCGCCGGGAGCTCGATCTCGCGCGCGAAGCGGTCTTCGAGCTCCATCTCGGCGCGCCGCTGTCGCCGACGCAGCGCGCGGCGCACGACACCTGGGCCGACAGCCTCGTGCGGGAGATCCTCGGCCACCCGTCGGCTCTGTGCCACCGCGACTTCCACGCCAACAACCTGTTCCCTTCGGGAGACGCCGTCGCCATCATCGACTTCCAGGACCTGCGGCGCGGGCCGGACTCCTACGACCTCGGCTCCCTGCTCTGGGAGAGGACGACACTCGACTGGATGTCGGAGGCGACGGCCCGACCCGTTGTGGAGCGGTTCGCGGCGGCGACGGGTGTCGAAGCGGGGGCACTGACGGAGCGGCTCTCCCGGGTGCTCCTCCAGCGCGCCTGGAAGGTCTGCGGGACGTTCGCGCGAGCGATCGCGAAGGGCCGGGGCGAGACCTACCGGCGCTACCTGGGGCCGGAGCTCGCGCTCGTGCGCCGTCTGCTGACGTCCTCCCGGGAGGACCGGGCGTTCGCCGAGGTCCTCACGGAGCGGATTTCCGCGGTCTGCTAAGCTGGAGTCGAGCGTCCCCGCCCCCGGCGGTCCCGCCGGCGCGGACACTCGAAGGAGACCACGATGTTCGGTTCACTGGGTGTCCCGGAGCTTCTGATCATCCTCCTGATCGTCCTCATCGTCTTCGGGGCCTCCAAGCTTCCCCAGCTCGGAAAGGGGCTCGGCCAGGGCCTCCGGAATTTCAAGGATTCCGTCAAGGGCGACGAACCCCCGCCCGCCGAAAAGCCGAAGAGTTAGTTCGCCCCCGCAGCCCGCAGACCGCGGATGGCAGACCGCACAACGGTTCTGCGTCCGTCGTCTGCCTTCCGCCGTCTATTTTTTCTTGGTGATGTCCGGAGAGACGCGGAACTTTTCGCGCGGAAGACGGATGTTGAGGATGCCGACTTTGTTGCGGAGCGTGTTGCGGTGGATTCCGAGAGACGATGCGGCACGCCCGAGGTTCCCCGAGCTTCGCTTCACCGCGCCGACGATGTACTTCTTCTCGAATTCCTTCTTGGCGAGCTCGAGCGAGATTCCGTGGGCCAGCAATTCATCGATGATCTCCTGGAGTTGCCCATCCAGATTCACGATGCCCTCCCCGAAATTCGAATTCGAATGCGAATCGCCGAAGTGAGAAGCGCGAATCTTAGCAAACCGAATTGCGAAGCGATAGTGCGCAAACGCGTCGGTGCCGCGCGCGCCGACGATGGATTTCATGCCAAAAAAAAGAGAGGCGCTTTCGCGCCTCTCCTGAATTCTTTCGGGGAAAACCGGATCCGGCCTACTTCAACTCCACCTGATCGCCGACGCCGATCAACTTCTGCGAGTCGATGACGCGCCCCATGGCCCAGCGATCTCCGACGTAGAGGATCGCGAGATCGCCGAGGTACGTCCGTGGGACCTCGACGCCGGGAGGAGGAGCTATGTCGATCCAGTAGGCTCCCTGCAGCTGCATGCCGTAGTCGTTTGCAAGGGTGTGGCGGTAGATCGCGAACTGATCGCCGGGCTGCACTCCCTCGGCCACGCCGAGGTCGATCAGGACGTCCGTGTCGGCACCGACGGCGACGACGCCGTCGCGCGTGAAGACGATGCTCCCCTTAATCTTTCCCGACGGCGGATCGCACGCCGCGCAGGCGGGAAGCCGGCGGCCCAGCGGAATCGGTACGGGCTCGTACGGTTTCAGGAACGATCCCATCGGGATGTCCGTGCAGGCGTTGGTCACCTGGACGGTCGCCGTCCGTCCTTCGATGCAGAGAACCCGGACGCGGCCGCGCTGCTCGTAGAAGCGGCCCATGTCCGCCCCCGTCCCCGGGTGGATGACCTCCTCGCCCGGGGTGATGAGCCAGAACTCGTCGCCCGGTTTGATCCCGCGGTCGGCGCCGGCGTCGAGGTAGAGAAGATCGCCGTACGTGAAATCGGTCTGCTCGGCGCTGTTCTCGGCGCCGATCACCGTCGCGACGAACGGCTCGTCGGAAGAGCCGATGTATCCGAAGCAGTGGACCTCGCTCTCATATCCGAACGGCTGGGGAGCCGCCTCGGTCGTCTGCGGCCCCGTGGCTGCGTCGATCCGGGTGATCTGCGGAGGGGGCTGCTGGAGACCTCCCCCTTGCAGCTCGGCTTTCGGGGGCGTTTGCGCAACGGCGACGCCCAACGACAGGACGAAAAGGCACGGGGCAATACGAGCGGGGAGACGCATGGCGACTCCTTAAAAAATACGGCTACTTGCGGTTTCTGACCTAAAAGTTACTGGCTTTGGGGCTTGCTGTCAACCGCCGCCGCCGCTGTGGGCGGTTTTTCCGCTGATTTTACGCCCGATTTGGATCGCGCCTTCTTGGCGAAGTCGCTCTGGGGAAAGGCCTCCACGACCTTTTCGAAGTACCTGCGGGCTTCGTCCTTGCGGCCGAGCCGGTCGAGCGCGAGGCCCTGGTAGTAGTACAGCTTGTCCTTGGCGCCATAGTCCGGGAAGTTCTGCTCCAGGGAATTGAAGCGCGAAAGGGCCGCCGCGGTCGAGCCCTTGCGCAGATAGAAGTAGCCGATCTCGAAGTCGTGCTCGGCCAGCAGGTCCGTGAGCTGGCGGATGCGTTCCCGCGCGGCGCCGGCGTAGCCAGAGGTTGGGAACTCGCGGATGAGCGTCCGGTATTGCTCGATGGCCTCCCGGGTCGCCGTCTGATCTCGATCCGGCCGCTCGTGCTCTTTGTCGTAACAAAGCGCGAACTGGTAGCGGGCGTAGTCGCGCTGTGGCGCGCCCGGGTAGCGATTGAGGTAGTCCCGGTAGCGGTACCGGGCCTCGGTGTATCCGGTGGAGGATTTCTGCTTGAAGTAGGAGTCGGCGACCAGAAGCAGCGATTCCCTCCCCATCGGCTCGTTGGGGTACGTCTCGAAGACGTGGTTCAAATACTTGCGGGCCTCTTCGTACTTCTTCTTCTCCAGCAGAGCCTTACCCTTCTCGAAGAGGACTTCCTTGGGCTGCGTGAGCAGCTCCTGGGTCAGCTTGTCCGGCTTCTTGGCGGTCTGCTTGGAGCTTGCACAGCCCGCGGCCGCGAGCGACGCCGCGACGCCGGCCGCAGCCAGCCACCTCGCGATCCTCTTAGGTCTCAGCATCAACTAGGCCCGGACGGACGCGAGGGCCGCTTCGCGCAGCTGCCCGATCGCTCCGGCCGGGTCTCCGGCTCCGTATATCGCGGTGCCGGCAACCAGTATTTCCGCCCCCGCTTCGGCCAGTGCCGCCGCGTTGTCGATCCCGACGCCGCCGTCGACCTCGATGGAAAGGCGGCTGCCGGCGGCCCGGGCTTCGGCGTGGAGCCGCCGGACTTTCTCGATCGACGGCCGCAGAAACGGCTGACCGCCCCACCCCGGATTCACCGACATCACCACCGAGTAATCCAGGTCGGGCCAGGCGTCCGAGAGCGCCAGGGTTGGAGTGGCCGGGTTGATCGCCGCCCCCGCCTTGGCTCCCGCGCGGTGGATCGTGTCCAGGCAGCGCTGCAGGTGACATGTCGCTTCGATGTGGACCGAGACCCAGTCGGCGCCGGCGTCGAGGTACTCGGGAAGCGTCGCCTCGGGGCGCTCGATCATCAGGTGGACGTCGAGAGGAAGGCGCGTGGCCTTCCGCAGCGCGCGGACGACCGGCGGCCCGATGGTCAGATTCGGCACGAAATGGCCGTCCATGACGTCGACGTGCACCAGGTCCGCGCCGCCGGCCTCGGCCACGGCGAGGGCTTCCGCCAGACGCGCGAAATCGGCCGAGAGCAGGGACGGCGCGATCCGGACCTTCATGACCGGGGCGCGGCTCCCGCAGGGGCTTCGGGCGACCGGGACACCGTCAACGAGACGACCTCGCGGTTGGACAGCGGATAGCCGGCCGGCGGAAACTGCTTGAGGACCGTATTGGGCTGAACGCCTTCGTAGGCCTCGAACCGGGCGCTTCCCACGCGGAATCCGAACTTCTCCAGCCGCGCGCGGACCGTCTCGGCGTCCTTGCCCACGAAGTCGGGCATGATGATCCGGGTGTCGCCGGCGCCCCGGCTCATCAGGACGTGGACGCCTTCGCCGCGGCCCGCGGGAGTCTCGGGCTCCGGGTCCTGCGCGACGATGCCGGCCGGAGCTACGGGATCACGAAACCAGGAGGCCGGCCCCAGCTGCAGATTCTCCCTCGAGAGCTTAACCGCCGCGGCCCGGGGCGCCAGTCCCGTGAGATCCGGCACGCGGATCTCCCGCAGGCCGAGTGACAGAACGACCCGCACCACCTGGGCCGGCTTGGCGAGCGATCCCGCCTCCGGCTGCTGTAGGAGTATTCGTCCCGCCGGGATTCTTTCGTCGTAACGAGCGCGGCTGGTCTGCTCCTCGAGCTTCAGGCCGAGACCCCGGGTGACGGCGAACGCCTGCTCCGGCGTTTTTCCGGAGAGGTCCGGAACGGTGACGGACCGGCCCACGATGGCCCGGCGGAAGCCGAACCAGACGGCTCCCGCGAAGACGGCCAGCAGGAGGCCTCCGTAGAGGATCCTAAAAAGAAGTCTCCCCACGACGGGACGTTAACACGGGATGGTACCCTCAGGACGGGCTGCGCGGCCCCGCGCGCGCCAGGGAGGCTGACGGAGTGTCCTCGAAAATCGATCCCGATGCCGAGACCCCCGCCTGGTTCGCCGACCGGCGTTTTCGCAAGGCCGATCTCCACTGCCACTCGGTCTACTCGACCTTCAAGTACTTCCGCATCGCCAACACCCGCGACTCCTACAACCGGCCGGAGGAGGTTTACCGGCTGGCCAAGGAGCGCGGCATGGACTACGTGACCATCACCGACCACGATTCGATCGACGGGTGTCTGGCCCTCCTGAATCGCCGGCCCGACCTCGATGACTTCTTCATCTCCGAGGAGGTCGAGACCTGGTTCCCGGACACCCGCCAGCGCATTCACGTCAACGTCTTCGACATCGACGAGAAGCAGCACGAGGAGATCCAGCGTCGGCGCCGCAACATCTACGACCTCCACGAATACATCCGCGAAGAGGGCATCCTGGCGTCGGCCAACCACATGTTCCAGAACTACCGGATGCGCAACTCTCCCCGGCGCTACTTCGAGGAGATGCTCCGGATGTTCGACGTCTTCGAGGTCAAGAACGGCGCCATGACCTCCCACCACAACCGCCTCGTGGAGGACCTGATGGCGGTTGTGCGCGAGAAGCGCGGAGCCGTCTCGCTTGTGGCGGGATCCGACGCGCACACGCTCGGGCCGCTCGCCCGCGTATACACCGTGGCCGAGGCGACCAGCGTGCGGGAGTTCCTGGAGAAGGTCCGCACCGGCGCCTGCTTCGTGTGGGGCAACGAGATGGGATTCCGGATGCTGCTGTCGGATGTGTACCGGATGGTCTTCCGCTACTACGGCAGCGTCCTCGACTGGAAGAACCCCGAGTTCTCGAACGCCGAGAAGGCCCGGCACCTCGCCATCGCCGCCGTCGGCGCGCCGTTCTCGGCCGCCGGCGTGCCCCTCGCCGTGACCACCCTGAACTACCTGAAGCAGATCTTCGTCACCAAGACCGTGGGCCAGGAGCTCCTTGAGCACTGGGAAGGCGGGGAGAAGGAACCCAGCTAAGGCTCAGACTCGGAGCGGCCCCCTTCGCGGGCCGACGGAAGGGAGAGGGGAAGTCGCGTGTGCATCCTCTCTCTCGATTCGGCGGATGCTGCTCTCAGAACCCACTGGAGCCCCCGCTGCCCTCGCGGAGACTCCTCGCGCCTCGTCGGCGCCGCACCGCTGCCACGACGGCGGCGGAAATGCCCGCGGCGAAGGACAAGAGCCCCAGCTTCCACGAAGCCGGCCGGTAGGAGAAACGCACGATGTGCCGTCCGGCCGGGACCCACGCGCCGACGAACGCGTGATTCACGGTTTCCGTCGTAAGCCGCGCGGTGTTCGCATCCGCCACCCAGCCCGGCCAGTCCGGCAGCGAGGTGGCGACGAAGACGCGGCTCTCCGCGTCGACCGAGACGACGAGATCCGGCCCCGCGCCGCGGGAAAGGACGAACGCCTCGCCGTTCTTCTCCTCGACGTCTCCGGCGCCGGACAGCCAGGCCGTGCCGCCGAAATCGGTTTCGCGCGCCATCGCTTCCAGCGTGCGTCGAGGATCCCCTTCGCGGCGCAGGCGGCGCGGAACGAAGGCCCGCGGGAGAGCCCGCGTGTTCTCGAACACCGCGAGGTCTTCCCCGCGGATCTGCTCGCTCCAGCCCGGCGGAGCCGCGTCGGCCGAAAGCGCGAGCGCCCATCGGGCGTTCAGAAGCGACAGGAACGGGCGCGAGAGGTCCTCCACACGGTTGAAGGAAGCGGGCTGCGGCGCGCACCAGAGCGGAAACGTGTCCGCGATGCGGTCGAGCACGAGAGACTCGTAGCCCCGGACGTCTTCGAGTTTGTAGAGCGCCGACGCGTTCGGGCGAAACATGGAGCCTGGCGCGACGACACGCGCGGGATCGCTCCCGAGCGGGATCGCGGCCAGCGTCGGCAGATTCGGGGCGAGCGATCCGGCGGGAAGCGTGGGATATGTGCCCTGCATCTCAAGAAAACGTTGTGCGACCAGGAAAACGACCGCCAACTCGGACATCCGTCTTTGGGCTGACCGGAACGACCAAGCGACGGCCATGAGAACCAGGGGGACAACCTCGTAGGCCAACTGGACCCAGAGGAATCGAGGAATGAGCCCGCGGCTTCGCATGTCGCTCTGAAAGAAAAGGAAGGCTGCAAAAAGCAGCAAGACGCAAATCCATGCGGCCCTGTTGGCCAGCGGGGCGGGTTCGGCAGCCCGTTCCAGCCAGTTCGCCCCGAACGCGGCCAGGCCCGACAACCCGAGCCCCGCCAAGAACACGAGCCGGTAGTTCAGGACCAGGCCGAAGCCCGGGAGGCTCTGCGTGACGTCCATCAGGAGCGGGGCGCTCGCGCCGTAGGCGAGACCGGCGAGAACGAAACCGAGGAAGATCGTTCGCCCGCGCTCCTCGGGACGCCACACGAAGGCGAGCGCGGCCAGGGGGAAGAGAACTGCACCGGCGTAGCCCAGCGGCATGCCGGAGCCCGGATCTCGCCGCGCGTCGACCGGACTCTTTCCGTAGATGCCGTGAGCGAACGGCAGGACGTCCGGCAGCAGTCGTTTCGCCGACTCGGCGACAGGGACGGTTTGCTTCGAATCTCCGCTCGCGATTCGCTCACGCCGGTGGCGGTACTCCGCGGAATGCGGGATCGCCTCGAGCAGCGGGAAGAGCTGCGGACCGCAGAGCAGGAAGGCGAGAAGCCCCGCTCCGGCCGCCGCGGCGATCGCCTTCGCGGCACGCGCGCCTCGCCGGGGAAAGAGCTCCCACACGAAATAGACGGCCCCGGCCGCCGCACAGTGGAAGAACGACTCCGGGTGACCGCCGCAGAAGGAAAGCCAGAGCGCGGCGGCGGTTAGGCCGATCGCTCCGCGCGAGGGCCCGTGCGCCAGCCGGCGAAGGCCCAGGAGCAGCAGCGGAAAGGTTGCGGTCGCCGGGCCGACGCTCCAGCCGATCCAGAAGAGGACGTACGTCGAAAACCCCCAGCCGACCGCACCCGTGAGAGCCGCTCGCGCAGAGAGCCCGAAGTCCCGAAAGAGGAGAAACGCCGAGAAGAGCGCGAGAAAGAGCGTGAAGGTGCAGGAAAAGGTGAAGGAGAGCGCGACGGGCAGCGCGATCCCGAGCCAGGTCGCCGGGTGCAGGACCGCGGCCTGGCCCGTACCGAGGAGCGGGCTACCGGCGAGAACGAACCGATTCCAGAGCGGCGGATGCCCGTTGACGAGGGCGTCGCGCACGGCCGCGCGCCACGGCAGGTTCGCGAAGGCCAGATCCGACAGGATCGGGTTCGCGGGCTCCGGGCCGGGCAGGCGGCGCCACGGCTCGTCCGCGCGGTACAGGTCCGCCGGCCCGTAGAGGTCCCCGCGGAGCATGGCCTTGCCCGTAAAGACCAGCGGCAGGATCGCCAGGGCCACGGCGAAACGCCGCGGCACGTCGCCGATCCAGCGGCGCGCGATAGCCACGGTGAGCGCCGCCGAGGCGGCATAGATCACCCACAGCGCCGCGACTTCGAATCTCAGGGAGTTTGCCTCGGGGGGATTCTAGCGAAGCGGAAGAAGGAGCCTAGGCGAGCACGGATCCCTCGTCGCGGAGCCTGCCCTGAGCGAAGTCGAAGGGCTCCTCGGGATGACAGTCGCGCGCTTACGCGCGCGACAAAGTCAGAACGGCCACCAGCCGGCCGGGACGTTCTTGGCGAGGT
>JBKOZO010000137.1:0-42190 GCA_046725935.1 Acidobacteriota bacterium
ACGTCGAGCTGGGCTAGGGATTCGTGCGGCGGGTGAAATCTGCCGTAGCGATCGACCGGCGGGCCCGAATTCCGGACGGCGCCCGGGTCTCCCGCTTCACCTTTTTCACGTCTGAACTCGAACGGAACAAACGATTGGAAGGAGATCGGCCGAGCGCACATGATCCACTTGTCGATGAAGACTCTCGGAACGAGAAGGGACAAGACATGGGAACCATAGTGATCGTATTGCTCGTACTCTTTCTTCTCGGTGGCGGAGGATACTGGTACCGGAGCAGACGGGCCTGACGTCACGTCGAGTGCGGAAGCCTGGCGCATGCCGCACACCGACCTCGGGCGGGGAGATGCCGCTGAAACGAGACATCGCATTGTGGATCGATCACCGGCAGGCCGTGATCGCGGCCGTCGCCGGCGAGACCGAGGACCTGACCCACATTCTGTCGGGCCTCCAGAAGCACACTCGTTTTTCGGCGGCCGAGGGTGGCGCCGAGGACTCTCGGGACCGGCGCTTCGAGGGGCATCTGAACCAGTACTACGACAAGGTCATTGCGGCGATCCGTGATGCCGGGTCGATTTTGATCCTCGGACCCGGCGAAGCGCCGCACGAGGTCGAAAGGCGCCTGCGAGATGCCGGACTCGGCAAGAGTGTCGCCGGAGTCGAGACGGCCGACAAGATGACGGACCATCAGATCGCGGCGGTCGCCCGGCAGCGATTCGCGGAGTAGACGGAGAGCGCCGCCTGTGAGAGCGGGCTCGCTCGGCCGGTCATCCAGGGTCCCCAGGGGCCACGCGGAACGGCACCGCACCGGGCGCATCGGCTGGTTGCGCGCGGCCGTGCTGGGCGCCAACGACGGCATCGTCTCCACGGCCAGTCTCGTGCTCGGTGTCGCTGCCGCGCATGCGAGCCACAGCAACGTCCTGGTCGCCGGAGTCGCGGGCCTCGTCGCCGGGGCCATGTCGATGGCTGCCGGCGAGTACGTGTCGGTTCACTCGCAGGCCGACAGCGAGCAGGCGGCGCTCGAGCTCGAGCGGGCGGAGCTGAAGGCGGACGACGAGGGCGAGCGCTCGGAATTGGCGGCGATCTACGTCGCTCGCGGTCTCGACCGGTCGCTCGCCAGGCAGGTCGCCGATCAGCTGATGGCCCGCGACGCGCTCGGCGCGCATGCTCGCGACGAGCTCGGCATCTCCGACACCTTCCGCGCTCGCCCGATTCAGGCGGCGCTGGCGTCGGCGGCGAGCTTTGCGGTGGGAGCATCCATGCCTCTGTTGGTCACCGTGATGGCCCCCCCGGCCGGATTGATCGCGCTCGTCTCGGGGACTTCTCTTCTGTTCCTCGCGCTTCTCGGCGGCCTGGCGGCGCGCGTGGGCGGTGCCGGCGTGCTCAAAGGCGCGCTGCGTGTCACGTTGTGGGGTGCGCTGGCCATGGCGCTGACCGCGGGAGTCGGAGCGCTGTTCGGGACGGCGGTCTAGGCGGCCTCTCGGCCGGCGCGGTGGGAAAACACCGCGCCAACAGGGCGCGTCGTCTGAGCCCGGAGCTTCGTACCGAAGCGCGGCCGGCTTTGGATGACGGCAGAGCACGATTCTGCGATCCGAGTCGATCGATTTTGCGTCACGAACCGAGCGTAAAGAAAGATTGGACGCGCCGGCTGCGGTTGGACATGCTGCAAGCCGGTCGGCAAGCGGAAGAACAGAGCGAGACCGGAGGTGAGGTTGTACGGTGGATGTGGTGGATGAGCCCTCGGGCCTTGCGCAGACCCGATCCGGGGGTGAAATGAGATTTACACGCCGCCTGCGAGGGCGCTGCAGGGAGCTCATCGCCGGCTGGTCTCGCCCGCTGCGGAAGGTCGAAGTGCTCCAGAATCAGGACATGAGGTGGACCTGTCCCGACTGTCGCTCGAGGCACGAGACGATCATCGATCCCGATGCCGAGGCCGGAAAGATCGTCGAGGTGAACTGCCGGGCCTGCGGTGCACAACACGAGGCCTCCGTGTTCTTCCGCTGGCAGGGGGCCAGTAAGGCGCGCATGACGGTCGGCGTCGTTTGGCTTTGAGTGGAGATCCCTAATGGCGACATACACGCTTCCCGAGCTTCGATACGACTACAGCGCTCTCGAGCCCCACATATCGGGCAAGATCATGGAGCTTCACCACGACAAGCACCACGCCGGCTACGTGAAGGGGGCAAACGCCGCTCTCGAACGCCTCGCCGAGGCGCGCGACAAGGGCGACTTCGACAACATCGGCGCTCTCGAGAGAGCCCTCGCGTTCAATCTGTCGGGTCACGTGCTGCACTCATTGTTCTGGAACAACCTCGCCCCGAAGGCGGGCGGACGGCCGCAGGGAGAGCTGGCGACCGTGGTCCAACAGGAATTCGGGAGCTTCGAGAAGCTCCAGAAGCAGATGAACGCCGTCGCTGGAAGCATTATGGGTTCCGGATGGGCGGCGCTCGTGTGGGAGCCGCTCGGAAAGAAGCTGCTCGTCACGCAGATCTACGATCACCAGTCGAACCTCGCCCAGGCGGGCACTCCCTTGCTCGTGCTCGACGCGTGGGAGCACGCGTTCTATCTGCAGTATCAGAACCGCAAGTCCGAGTTCTTCGACGCGGTGTGGAACGTTTGGAACTGGGCCGACGTAACTGAGCGCTTTCAGGCGGCATGCCGGGTCAACATAGAGCTCGTCGGCGCGGGGATCGGGGTCGACTAGCCCGCGCACCCCGCCGTAGTCACGTTGACTTCATTTCGTATGTGATAGTCTCTGTGATGGTTCAATAGGTCGGGTCGGCTTCGAAACCTTGTCGTCGCCGTTCTTACCGTCGGGCTCTCCGACTCAGAATCTTCGTTTTCAAGGACTGTGGAGTTCACTGTCATGAGATTCGCACGAAACGTCCATTTTCAAATCAAGAGCGGTAAAGAGCAGGAATTCAAGACTCTCCTCGAGAAGAAGGTCATCCCGATGCTCCGGAAGGAGAAGGGGTTTCTCGAAGAGCTGACCCTGGTCAACAAAGACGGCGCCCTCGGAATCAGCATTTGGGAAGACCGCAAGAACGCCGAGGCCTACCAGTCGTCGACGTATCCCAAGGTTGTCGAGACCCTTCAGCCGGTGCTCGTCGGAACACCGAGGCTCGAGACATACGACGTGACTGTCACGACTCTCGAGTTCGTCACGGCTTGATTCAGAGATTCGGCGCGGCGACGCGCCGTAGTCCAGAGGCCCCGAAAGGGGCCTCTACTTTTTCTCCCTCCTTTTTCTCTCTCCGTCTCAGGCCGGGTGGTCACAACCGATGTGTGATAGCGTGTGGATTCCGACTCCTTCGGACGGACCGACTCCCCAAGACAATTGAGTGGCCCCCCGCCGGTCTCGGCGAAGAAAGTGGGGTTTGGATCATGGCTAGCGAGTTCAAGCGACGACGCTGTGCAGTCTGCGGACATCCGATGGATTCCGACGTGCTCCAGGATCGGGTCAGAACTTGTGAGGCGTGTGCGCTGTCCGCGCGGCGCCGTACGGGGACAGTGCTTCGCCACTGGACCACCAACGGCCCGGCCTTCGTGGGGAAGGCGACCACGACGGCTGTAGCGGGCGACTGGGGCCTGGCCGATTCCCGGCGGATCAGCCTGATTGCGTCGAAGCTGAAGTCGCTAGCGAGCGGGGTCGGTGCACTATGACGTCCCTCCTCCGACGCTGGAACTGCCGCAACTGCGGCCGGCACAACAAGACCGCAGTGGCGCGCGACGGGACCGCAAAGTGCGAGTACTGTACGGACACGGCCGAAGTTCGCCCCCTCCACCCGTGGGGAACGAAACTGTATCGGTTTGCCTCGAGCCTTCTGTCCTCACTCACGAGAAACTCGGGCTGCATTCACTGGCGGCCGGTCCTGGCGCCAGTCAGAACATGGAGGCTGAACCGCTAACGGTGCGGCTTCGCGCTCTCACCTCGTATCGGCTTTCGATGTCACATGCGTGCGGGCCAATTTCGGTCCGCTCTTTGAAAGGTTGAGCATCATGAAGAGAATCATTGGAACCGCAGCGGGTCTTTGCCTGCTGGCCGCATCACAGGTCTTCGCACAGACGCCGGAAAAGAAGGCGGTCGAGACGACGACCAAGCAGACCGGCGCCGGGCCGAATCTGAAGACCGAGGCGCAATCCGTGTCGGGCACGGTCCGGGAATACGAGGCGGGCAAGAAGATCAAGCTTTCCGGTCCCGGCGACAAGTCGTACTCGTTCGATCTTAGCGAGAACGCTCGGGTCGAGGGAGCGATCGTCGTCGGCCAGATGGCCACGGTCCAGTTCTCCAAGGGGACCGACGGCAAGGAAAGCGTCATTGTCGTCTCGGAGGCCACGGCCAACGCAGTGACGGCGGCCGGCGCTCCGAAGATGCATTCGGAGTCGACCACGAAGATGAGCGGCGCGACAGCGAGCACGGAGACGAAAACGGAAGTCGTCATCGGAGTCGTGAAGGAGTACGAGGCGGGCAAGTCGATCAAGGTGACGGGGCCCGATTCCAAAGACTACAGTTTTGATCTGACCGACATGGCCCCTCTGAAGAAGACCGTGACTGTTGGCGAGCGCGTCAAGGTCACGTTCACGAAGTCGGACAACGGTGACAAGGCCACGACGATCGTGGCGCACCCCGGTAAGGTCTGACGAGCCGCAGTAATTCCTTTTCAGCCAATCGACGCGTCGGCGCCGGAAGCCATCATCTTCCGGCGCTCTTTTTTTTGGGTCGCTTCCGGCTCCGCCGGGCCCTGAGCCGAACGGCCCGCGGCTTCGAGGGAGCAGTCATCGTTTTCCTGGCGCCGGTCATCGTTTCCTTGGCTCCAGCCGGCGCGTCCGGCCGTCGGCGAGGAGTGAGTCGGATCTCGTGAAGGAATGAGGCCAACAGCGGCGAGAGGTCGTCCCGCCGGTAGATCACCCCGGATTCGGTGAACACGTCGCCGTCCTGGATTGTGCGGAAGACGACTCCCGGCATCGCCCGCTGCTTGATCGCCGGGTCGACGAGGGCAACCGTCAAGCCGGCGGCGACCATGCCCAGCACAGTCTCGGTCGAGGGAAGTCCGCCTTCCATCGTGATCGGCGGGCCGAATCCGGCTCGCTGAAAAATCGCCAGCAAGTGATCGTAGAAGCCCGGCGACAGGTGCCGGGGCCAGAGCGTGTAGGCTTCTTTGGACAGGTCCTGCAGCCCGATGCGGTCCCGGCGAGCCATGGGATGCTGTTCCGAGATTGCGGCCACGAGTTCCTCGCGCGCGGTGACTTCGCTGGCGATGCCCTCCGCCTCGATCGGCAGTCCCACGAATCCGATGTCGATGAGACCCTCGCGCAGCGCCGCGATCTGGGCCTCGGGCGTGAGGTTCTGAAAAAGAACCTCGACCGAGGAGGCGTGCTCCCGGAAGAGCCGCAGCGCACTGCCGAGAAACGCCCAATCCGTTTCCGGGGAAATGCCGATCACGATCTTCCGGGACTCTTCGCGCGCCGCCTCTCTCGCCAAACCGGCCGCGCGCTCGGCCGCGGCCAGGATCTCGCGCGATTCCTGGAGAAACCGCTTCCCGGCCGGCGTGAGCTCGACGTGCCGTTTGACGCGCCGCAGCAGGTCGACCTTGAGCTCCTTTTCGAGATTTCGAATCTGCTGACTCAGGGACGATTGCGAGGTGTGCAGCCTGTTCGCGGCGCGGCCAAAATGGAGTTCTTCCGCGACCCCGACGAAATATCGAAGATGGCGAAGCTCCATGAAATCCTCTTTGATCGTTAGGCGGGCTCAATTCTAACGGAACAAACGATTGGACCTGCGCCGGCCAAGCGGCCATGCTTGTTTTCCGGGATCTTGAAGGACTCCGAGGGAAGCTCCCGCGGTCTTGGACCGAAATTCCGCTTCCTGACCCCGGTGAAAGGTGCAAATGAAGAAAATGAATCGGGCGCGGAAGCTCGAGGCTCCTGTCTCTTCGAAGGACCACGTCCGGGGGTCCCCCCTCGCGACGGTGACTCTCGTCGGTTACGGAGACTTCACGTGCCAGAGCTGTGCCAAAGCGTATCGAGCCGTCAAGAAGATCCAGGCGGAAATGGGCTCCCGGCTCCGTTACGTCTTCCGCAGCTTCCCTCAAGACCCGCGCGACGAAAAGTCCGAGAGTTCCGCCGAAGCTGCGGAGTCCGCGGGAGCCCAGGGAAAGTTCTGGGAAATCCACGACCGGATGTTCGAGAATCAGAGTGCTTCGACTCAGCTTCAGTTGGCAGAGCACGCCAGGGCGGTCGGCCTGGATGCCCGTCAGTTTCGACGGGACATGCGGGGACACGTTCACCTGGCGAGGGTTCGCGTGGTGCGGAAAGAGGGCGTTCGGAGCGGCGTCGTCGAGGTGCCGACCTTTTTCATCAATTCCTTGCAACATGAGAGTGCTTTCGGTCTGGCCACCTTGCTTCCGGCCGTCCAGGCCGCGGCAGGCGGCTCGTAATGACTTGCGCCTCCGGTGCACATTGGGCGGCGCCGTCGGCGACTCGGAGGAACCATGGACGAAACTCGCAATCACGAAGGGTCGAGTGAGGAGGCGAAGCAGCCGAACCCCCGAGATGCTCAAGGGTTCAAAGAGAATCCGGCGCCCCAGGGACTGAAGACGCCGCCTCCGTTCGCGGAGGGCGAGGACTCCGGCGAATGGACCCGGGGCGGAGGTTCGAACGCGGCGAGCGGCCAAGGCGAAGGCCAGCGCAAGCGCTCAACGACGTAGATGCACTCTCGATTCGAGCGGCGAGCGAAGCGGCATCGATCGTTTCTTCGTCTGAATTCGAGCGAAGCAAACGATTGGACGGCGCGAACTTCCTTCGCCGACAATGGCGAATCACCCGGCAAAACCCGGGAACTCTTCCAAAAGCCGCGCGCCCCGCACCGGGGCGTTAGCGGCCCTTCCTTGTTCTGAGTTCTGAGCTCGGTTTCGAGATTCGACTCTACGCTTCACAGAGGACTCTTCGATCGCTCCGAGGTCTCATCCCCAGCGAAACAAACGATTGGATCTGCTCTCGCCGACGCCACATGATCGAGGAGCCCGCCACATTCCAGTGCGAGGCGTGGATGGAGCGCACGTGACGACAAGAACACAGCCCCGACGATCCGACAGGCAACGCTGTCCGAGGCGTCGTTGTGGGAGTGGGAGAGAAGGCTCTTGATTCGCAGGATCGAAAAGCCTTCCGAGATCGCCAATCCCGCACAGGGAAGTCGGAGAAGCTGGGTCAATATCCTGTTCCTTTCGCTCACTCCGGTCATCGGCGTCGTGGGCACCGCTGCCTATGCGATCGCCTTCGGAGTCCGTTGGTGGGAGCCCGCGCTCTTCGTCTTGCTCTTTGGACTCGTGAGCTTTTCCGTGACGGCGGGCTACCACCGTTGCTTCGCACACAAGGCCTACGTCTGCCACCCGGCCGTTCAGGCCTTCTATCTTTTCTTCGGGGCTATGGCCCTCCAGAATTCTGCCCTGAAGTGGTCCTCGGACCACCGCGATCATCACCGATACGTGGATCGGGATTGGGACCCGTACGGCATCCAGCGAGGCGGGCTCTGGGCGCACATTCTCTGGCTCTTCTATACGGAGCCGCCCGAGCGCACGTACGACAATGTCCCCGACCTTCAGGCGAACCGCCTCGTCCGCTGGCAATTCCGTTTCAACGGCGCCATCGGCCTCATCGCGGGTCTGGGAATTCCGACTCTGATCGGCGCCTACTTCGGGCGCCCTATCGGAGGGCTCCTCTGGGGTGGATTCCTCCGGATCGCGCTGATTCACCACACGACCTTCCTCGTCAATTCCGTGGCGCATCTCTACGGCACACGGCCCTACACGGAAGCGAGCTCCGCGCGCGACAACGCGCTGCTCTCCCTGGTTACGAACGGCGAGGGGTACCACAATTTCCATCACAAATTCCCCTCCGACTATCGCAACGGCGTGCGGTGGTACCAGTGGGACCCCACGAAGTGGCTCATCGCGATGCTGGGAACGACCGGCCTCGCCCGTGACCTGAAGCAGACGCCCCAATCCGTCATCGAGAAGACGCGTCTCCGGATCCGAGCGGAGACGGAAGAGCGCCGGCGCCACAGCGAGGTAGCGATTCACGCTACCGCGAGAAGCCCCATCGCAGGACCGCCCGAAGGGGAGATGCATGCTGCGCAATAGGCGTTCCCCGATCTTTCTTCCACTCGCTTCGACGGTGTGATCTCGAAGAACAACGACTCGATGCTCGAAGCCGGGCGCCAGATCTTTTGCTAACGACACTTTCGGAGACGAGGCCACGGCTCCACGATTGATCGTTGAGACATCCGAGATTCATCGAAACTAGCTATTGGACAGCGTTGAGCCGGCCGCTACATGCTCGCGACTGTCGAAGCGCACGGCCCGAGGCCGGCGCGGTGTCTCCAGTGATTGTCGAGTGAGATGTGCTTTTGTCTGTTGTAACAGAAGGGGGATCTATCATGTTGGACGAGAAACGTGATTTGACGGGAATTCCGAGTTCGCATCCGGTTGGTACCGGACTGGGAGCGGCTGGCGGTGCGGCGACCGGCGCGGTTGCTGGCGCAGCGCTGGGTGGTCCGGTCGGCGCGGCCGTCGGAGCCGCCGTTGGAGGTGTGGCCGGAGCGGCTGCCGGGAACAAGGTCGCTGAAGCGGTCGATCCGACAGGAAAGCCGGATTCTCAGCCGGTTGCGACCGGAGTGGGAATCGCTGGCGGCGCGGCGACCGGCGCAGTTGCTGGCGCAGCCCTGGGTGGTCCCGTCGGCGCGGCCGCAGGAGCCGCCATCGGAGGCGTGCCCGGCGCTGCGGCTGGACACAAGGCCGGTGAAGTCGTCAATCCGACGCCGAAAACGATCTGAAGGCAATTGAGACCGAATGAAGGGTTCCCTTGGGGTCGGTCACCCTGTGGTGACTGACCCCAAGAGCCTTCACGGAATCTCCGCAAGACGGAAGGCAGGCACCCCTCATGACCAACCACGCAGTTCATGCGATCTCGGGTCGGACTCTTCGCCACTGGACGATCGACAGCCGGGATTTCGTCGGCGGGTCCGAACGGCCGGCTCCGGCTCTTCCCTATTTGGAGCAGCCTGACGGCGATCAGGTTCACCTCATCGCGTCAAGACTCGCCCGAGTCAAGTCCGATCTCGCGCGCCCCGTCAGCTGACCCGACCATCAGACGCAAGCCCACGCCGGTAGGGAACGCCGTGCGCAGCACGGCGGTAATCCATCGCTCGGAGTCTGGAATTCATCGAATCAAACGATCGATCGCGGTCGCGCGTTGGCGATACTGTCGGATCAGCGATGTCACAGGTGATTTCCCGAGTCCAGCCTCGTCCTCCCGGCGCGCCGGGCTCGACAGACGCTTCGGGTCGGCGGACGCGAAGGGGACCCTCGGCCGGCCGTCGACGCGGGGACAGGATCAACTCGACGGCGCTTCTCGTGGACGAGATCACGGCGCGCGAGGCCGCCGACACGATGGCACGACGGGACCACATGGTCGCCGTCTTTGGTCATGACCTCCGAGGCCTCCTCAACGCCCTGACCATCAACGCAGAGCTCTTCCTGCGACGGGACGGAGAGGGGGCCGTCGACACCGCCCGGAACGTTCGACTCACCATCGGCCGCATGGACAAACTGATCACGAGTCTCCTCGACTACGTGAGGGTCAAGGCCAACCGGTTGGAGGTCGTGCCCCGGCCCTTGAACGCCGCAGAGCTCCTGCGGGAGGCCGTCGAGATCTTCCGCCCGCTCGCCAGAGTGAAATCTCTCACCCTGACTCTCGCCATTCCCGACACCCCTCTCCGGGCGACGGCCGACCACGACCGCATATTTCAGGTGGTTTCGAATCTCCTTTCCAACGCGATCAAGTTCAGCTCGGTGAAGGGAAGCATCGCCGTCCAGGCGACGACGTTGGGCGGCGACCTCCAGATCGCCGTGGAGGACGACGGGCCCGGAATCCCGGAGCGCGACCTCGATCGGGTGTTCGAGGGCTTCTGTCAGCTCCAGGACTCAGACGCCCGCGGCCTGGGGCTCGGGCTCTATATCTCTCGGGCGATCATTGAGGCGCACGGCGGAAGGATCTGGGCGACGAGCCGTCCGGGAGCAGGGAGCACCTTCTCCTTCACGATTCCCAAATCGTCTTCCGAGCGAGCTTCCGCACGGCCGCCGGACGCAGCCGCCCGCGCTGCGATGGCTTGACGCGGGCTTCGCTCCAGCGCCCGCGGGTCTGAACTCGAGCGAAACAAACGATTGGACCCGGCGCCGCCGGCCGGACATGATGATGGTCCGGCGATTCGCGCTCGGCCACTCCCAAGGTGGACACACACGGGTCGAGATCGCACGCCGGGCCTGGATGGTTAAAAGGTGAAGGCTCAGCGACAGACTCCAAGGCTCACGCGGAAAGTGTCGGTGAAGGACCACTCCCGCGGGTCGCCGCTCGCGAAAACGACGCTCGTGGCCTACGGCGATTTCGCCTCGCCGGCCTGCTCGCAAACCTACCGTACCGTCAAGAAGATCCAGAAGAAGATGGGCGCGACCCTGCGCTACGTCTACCGCAGCTTCCCGCAGCCCGAGCGATTCCGGCACTCCGAGGAGGCGGCCGAGGCAGCGGAGTGCGCGTCTTCGCAGGGCAAATTCTGGGAAATGCACGACTCGATATTCGAAAGCGTCGCCCCACCGGACGAAATCCAGCTACACCGGCACGCCGCGAAGACCGGCCTGGACCTCTTTCGGTTCCGCCGCGAGATGCGCGCCCGCGTCCACGCCCGGAAGGTGAAGAGCACTCGCGATGGAGGCGTCCGCAGCGGAGTCGCGGCGGCGCCGGCCTTCTTCATCAACTCGATCCGGCACGAGAGCTCTTTCGGTCTGGCAACCCTGCTCGCGGCGGTACAGGCGGCGTCGGGTGGTGAGCGTGTCGGGTTGAAAACGAAGCCTCTGCGAATCGCAAGTCACGAGGAAGGCGCCAAGACGCCATAGGAGGTTCCCCATGTTGATGACAGTCGGCATCGTTCTGTTTGTTCTCTGGGCCCTGGGTCTCTTCGCGTTTCATGTCACGACGGGATTCATTCACATTCTCATCGTCTTGGCTGTGATCGCCATCGTGATGCACCTTTTGAGAGGGAAGCGCAGCCTCGCGTAGACGTACATTCGTTTGCATGGCGGCTCCAGTTGACCCAGATTGTCCGAAGGAGCCGCTCCGAAAGATCAGAGGAACCCATGAATCGTCGTAATCGAGGAATCCTGACTCTTGCCGTCTTCGCAACGCTGGCTCTGTTCGTCGTGGGTTGCTCGACGACCCAGACCGCGGGCCGCCAGATCGACGACACCACCATTCACGCCGCCGTCACGGCGAAGCTCACCTCCGACCGCTTCTCGAACATCGTGAACATCGATATCAACGTGACCAACGGCATCGTGACGCTGGCCGGGGAGGTTCCGAACGCTCAGGTCAAGGCCGACGCGCAGACCGAGGCCAGAAAGGTCTCCGGCGTCGTCCGGGTGATCAACAATCTCCAGGTCAAGTCGCCTCCAACCGCCTGAGCTGTCGCCGATTCCCGGTCTTTTGGCCGAGTCGGCTTCCGGCTCGGCCCTTCTTTGCCCTGCTCAAGATGCTGGAGAACCCGAGCTCATGAGGTCGGCGACGAAGTCCCCGAAGGAATCGGTATAGCACTCCAATCCGGGAGCCTCGGGGCGCCTGCGCGGTCCGCCTCGGAGACGATCCACGGCGTTCGTATCTCCAACCCCGACGACGGCTAACTCTCGATCCGGTAGATCTCGCGGCGGCCATGCTCGACGAGATCGTGGTAGCCCTTCATGGCCTCCTGAAGCTCTTTGTTTTCCATGGCCTTCTGCAACATCTGTTCGAACTTGTCGAAACTCTCGGCCTCGATCTCCATGACCACGGTCCAGAAGCGCTCGGCGCTGACGTCGGTCATGACGCGCATCGAGCCGAGCCCCAGCTCTTTTCCGAGTTTTCCGAGCGACAGGGTCTTCTGGACCATCGGGCGCACTTGCCCGGGCTTGCAGTACATGATCTCTCGAATCAGATACATGGCATCCTCCTTTGCTTCTCACCTCGTCCTGACAAGTAGAGTCCGAAAAACACGGTATTCTGCTTGCAATTCTCCATCGATCTCCTGCGGGGATAAGATCGAACTCGCCGAAGGTGGGGGAGCTGTTCCGCGGATGCCGCGGAAATAACTCCCGGACGGGTGCACCGGGAGAACCCGTGGAAAAGGACATCTTCAAGGAGCGTGAACGGGCGGAGGAGGAGATCTTCTTCCGCAACCGCGACGCCAAGCTGATCGAGAAGCTGCGCGAGAACGCCAAGCTCGAGGTGATCGTCGCGGCGCTTGCGGAGAAACTGCAGGTCGAGAACCCGGAGTTGCTGCGCCGTGTGATGGCTCTGGGAATAGACCTGAGCACGGGGTCGGCCTTCCTCCTCGCGCCGCTGGTTCAGGTCGCCTGGGCCTGGGGCAAAGTCACGCCTCGGGAGCGCGAAACGGTCCTGCGCCTCGCGCGCGCCAGGGGCATCGAAGACGGCTCGCCCGCGCACGCTCTGCTCGTCGAGTGGCTCGAGAATCGTCCGGCCGACGCCGTTTTCGCGACGGCCATGGAAGTCATCAAGGCCGGCCTCTCCGCGCTCCCGTCGGATTTGCGAGAGGAGCGCACCGCGCGCATCCTGCAGGCCTGCCGGGAAGTGTCCGAGGCTTCGGGAGGTCTCGCCCGGGCGCTCGGACTGGTCCACGGCGTCTCGGGCGAGGAGAGGTTGGTCCTCGAGGCCATCACCTCCGCTCTCCGAAGCCGGGCGCCAAACGACCGCGGCGGGCAGTCGGCACCCGGAACGTAGCCGCCCGCCGTATCAATGTCCTCGCCGGATGCTGGCCCTTTCTCGCCGCGGTTGGCCCGGTTCCCTGATCGAAACCGACTACAGGCTGACCCGGCGGGTTTTTCAGCGCGGACTCGCTCTCGTCTATCTCGTCGCGTTTCTCGTCGCAGCCAACCAGTTCGTGCCCCTCCTGGGTGAGCACGGGATCCTGCCCGTTCCCCGGTTCGTCGAAGACGTTCCGTTCTCGGCCTCCCCGAGCCTCTTCTTCTTCCTTCCGCGGGACGAGGCCTTCGTGGGCGCATCGTGGCTCGGCATCGCGCTCTCGCTCGCGGCCTTGAGCGGGCTCTCGGAGAAGCGCGGCTGGCTCCCGTCGGCGCTGATCTGGGGAGCGATCTGGGTCTTGTACCTGTCGTTCGTCAACGTCGGTCAGGTCTTCTACGCCTTCGGCTGGGAGGCCATGCTCCTCGAGGCCGGCTTTCTCGCCATTTTCCTGGGCGGCGAGAGGACGGCGCCGAGCGGGATCGTGATCCTGCTCATTCGATGGATGCTCTTTCGGACGATGTTCGGAGCGGGCCTCATCAAGATCCGCGGAGATTCGTGCTGGAGGGACCTGACGTGCCTCTACTACCACTACGAAACGCAGCCGATGCCCAACCCGTTTTCGTGGTACTTCCACTGGCTGCCCAAGCCGATTCATCGGTTTGGGGTTTTGTTCAATCACTTCGCGGAGCTGGTGGTCCCGTTCGCTTATTTCGCCCCACAGCCGTTGGCTGCCGCGGCCGGCCTCGTGACGATCTACTTTCACCTGTGGCTCATGGCGAGCGGGAACTTCTCCTTTCTCGGTCTTCTGACGATCGTGCTCGCGACCTCCACTTTTGACGATCGGATTCTCGGCAGACTGATCCGCCGGGTGCCGCCCACCGACGTCCGATCGCCGCGGTCTCACCGGTACGCAGTCCTGGCCCTGACGGTCCTGGTCGTGCTTCTGAGCATCCGTCCCGTCCTGAATCTGCTGTCCCCGCGGCAGGCGATGAACACCTCCTACGATCCGCTCCATCTCGTCAACACGTACGGCGCCTTCGGATCGATCACACGGCCCAGGCACGAGGTCGTCGTGGAGGGAACCTCGGCCGACACGATCGGCGCCGACACGTTGTGGCGGGAATACTCGTTCAAGGCCAAACCGGGCGACCCGAGCCGGAAGCCGCCCCAGTTTGCTCCGTATCACCTGCGGCTGGACTGGCTGATGTGGTTTTGCGGGTTCTCGCCCTGGTACCGAGAGCCCTGGTTCGTCCACTTTATGGCGATGCTTCTGCAAAACGACGAGAGAACGCTTTCGCTGATGGCGGAGAACCCGTTCCCCGAGAAGGCCCCGAGATTCGTGCGCGCCCTGGTGTACGAGTACCGGTTCACGACGTCCGAGGAGCGCAGGAAGACCGGCCGATGGTGGGACCGCGAAAGGAAAGGAGAGTATTTCCCTCCCGTCTCCCTCGACGATCCCGCCTTTCTCGGCCTGCTCGAACGCGCGGGCTGGCTTCCGCCTCCCGCGCCGCGGCGATGATCCCCGCAACCAAAGGTTGATCGACGCCGTTTTAAGGTCCGAGAAGGAGACGCGATGAAGACGCTGGTCCAGACTGCCGCAAAGAGCTACGTCTCGAAGACGATGGATTCTCCGATCGGGAGGCTCAAGCTCGTCGCGACCGATCAAGGTCTCGCGGCGGTTCTCTTCGAGAACGACTGGCCGGGCCGTGTGCCTGTCGAGTCGGGCGCCGAGGATCCGACGCATCCGGTACTTCTCGAGACCGAACGCGAGCTCGAGGAATACTTCGCGGGCCGACGCACCGAGTTCGACGTGGCTCTGGACGTATCCGGTACACCCTTCCAACGCAGGGTCTGGGCGGCTCTGCTCACGATTCCGTTCGGCGAGACGCGTTCCTACGGCCAGATCGCGAACCAGATCGGGAGTCCGGCGGCCGCGCGCGCCGTGGGTGCCGCGAACGGGAGAAATCCCATCGCCATCATCGCTCCCTGCCACCGTGTGGTCGGCTCGTCGGGCGAACTGACCGGATTCGCCGGCGGTCTCGCCGCGAAGGCACGGTTGCTGTCTCTGGAAGGCGCGCGGACGTCCGCAGGCGGTTGACGAGTCAGGTGGCGGGCTCCACCAGGAGCAGAGACGGTGACGCCCAGGGGTCGTCGGCACGCAGCAACGCGTACCCGATGCCGGCGTGGCCGAGCATCAGGGACGGGTTGTTCCAGCCGGAGGCCACCCCGCACGGCCATTTGGAGGGCTCGGTGAACCGGCGCACCGAGCTCCGCCATGCGCGTGTTGCTCGAGCGGCATACTGCGGATCGCCAAGAACCTGCGTCGCGTAGAGGAGAGTCTCCGCGAGACCCGCCCGGCCGTGGCACGGCGACGCATCCGCCTCGGCGGGTAAAGACTCCAGTTGCGCGGCGGTGACGCGAATCGCGCTCCGGGCTCCGGCCAGGAGAGCATCGCGATTTTCCGAGAGGAGCCGGGCAGCGCGCAGGCGCGCGAGCCCGATGCCGGGGGCGCCGTGACACCACGCCGTCATGAAGGCCGGTCCCCGTTTCGCCGGCTGGGACGGGGTACCGTCGCGGGGCGTTGGAAACTCTCGCAGGTCCGGCCAGTTCTCACGTTCGGCGTCGTAGTGGCGATCCTCGTACGCGAAAGCGGCGAGACCTCCTTCGATCCAGTCGGTCCGGCGAAACGCCGCGCCCATCTCGATCAAGGCGAGACCCATGCCCGACGCGCCATGCGCGAAGCCGCAGAGCGAGGTGGGGCCCATCCCTCGCCCGCACGCCCGGTCGTTTTCCCAGCGCCAGACGCCCTCGTCCTTGACCGCGGCCGCAGCGAGCTCGTCGGCCACTGCGACCGCGCCGTCGCGAAGCCGCTCTCCGCCGGGGAGCCCGCCCATCCACAGGAGCGGCGCGACGGCGCCGGCGTTGCCGCCGATCACGTCGAGCAGATGCTCGCCGTTCGAAGCGACCGCGCTGCCGGCGAGGTCTACTCCCGCGCGAATGAAATCGGAGTCGCTGAGTATCAAGCCCACCCTCGCCGCGGCGTACGCGATTCCGAGTCCTCCGCTGTAGAAGCTGCGCCGGCTCGAAGGAGGCATCTCGCCGCTCTTCGAGAGCGCATGCCGGATCGCGCCCGACGCCGTGTCCCGGAACTCCGTCAAGGAGCTCCTCCGGTGGAGCTCGGCGAGAAACAGCCCGATGCCGGCGGTGCCCGAGTACAGCTCGGGTCCGAGCGCGGCCACCGTCGGCGTGATGGGCCTACCGGGCTCCGTCATCTCGCGCGGCGATCGCCCGACCCAGTTGCAGCGTCCCTCGTGCCAGTACGCTCGCGCGCACAGCGCTTCTCCGATCCGGACCGCGGCGTCGAGGAGGCGGTTCCGCGCGCGTTTCATCTCACACTCGGCTCGCGGCCTGGCGCTTCGGCGGCGCCGGCCATTCATAGGCGTCCGGCGAACCCGCGTTCAACCAGGGCCGCTTCGCGTCGAGCCCGGCCTCGGCGAACCTGGCGACGACGGCAGTTGCGGCGCCGCGCGCCGTGGTCCCGCCGGTCTCGAAGTGGCGAACCAGCGCCTCGGCGACGAGTCCGCAGCGATGCTGACCGAAGCTTCGTCCGTCGCCCGGATCCTCGGCGACCGCGAGTCCGCGCGCCAAGCGCTTAGTGAAGATCGGCGTGGAGGAACGGAGATGCCGCGTCACGGCGACATGGACCTCCGGCAGGATCGCCATGGTGCGGGCGAGATCGTTTCGCGAGACGTAGAGGACGGCGGCGTCCGCGCGCACGTACATCGCGGGATCGCTGTGGAGCTTGGCGTGAAACGGCACGGAGGCGGCGTTGAGCCGGCCCGTCAGCTCGCGGACCCAGAGCTCCGCGCCGGACGCGGCGAGATGGAAGTAGAAGCGAACCGTAGACGGGGGAGTTTGCGGATCGTGGTCCTCCTGGTCCGCATCCCCCAGGGCCATGTAGTACCCGGGAAGCATTTCGCGAAGCTCCTTCCCGAGCCACAGTCGGCCCACCTCGCCCGGAGCGGCCGCTCCCGATCTCGGACGAAACTGGCTCGGTCGTGCCCACAGCGTGAGGTCGTCGGTCTGCTTGTGCACCACCAGCGCGCCGTCGGCCTCCACTGCGCGAATCACCCAGCCCGGCTCCCAGGTTCCCCGGCCGGAGTTGGCCTCGGAGAGTCGCTCCATGAACGAGCGCGCCGCTCGATGGCCGGCGGGCGCCAGGGCGTGACCTCGCTGGGGTCTGCAGTAGAGACCGCGATAGAGGGCGCTTGCGAGGCGATCGGTCAGGAGTCGGCCGCGGGCCGGGTCGCCGCCACCGGCTTCTCCCGCCGGCAGCTCCAGCGTGTCCTCTCCGACGCTGAAGCTGGTCGGAGAACGAATTGTGACGGCGCCGACCATCTGGCGAAGGTCAGCGGCCGAGCCGGACATTGCCGGACCTCCCAAACGGCACCGGAACGCCGAGCAGGTGGAGCGAAGCCGTGGCCGGCTCCGCGAGGATGTTGGCGGCGAGCTGCAGCGTCACTACGGCGAGGTTCGAGGCCTGCCCCGCGCCCACGGACAGCTCGTATGCGCCCTGAGCCATGCGCGCCGCCGCATATCCGAGCGCTCGGAGAAGGAAGGCGCCCGACGCATCGCCGCCGAGCTGCCCGCCGGCGCGATACGCATCCCAGAACGACCGAGCCGCGGGGTGGAGGGCCGAGAGGGGAAGCTGCGCCCCTTCCAGCATCTGCTCGGGCGTCAGGTCGCCGCTCAACGGGACCGTCATGAGCCAGTAGCCCAGAAAATCCCGGAAGACGTTGCCGACGTCCCAGGCGGCGTCGCCGATCTGGACCAGCTCCCAGTCGATCATCGCCACGCGGACTCTTCCATCGGCGTCCTTGCGGACGAGAAGGTTGTCTCCCTTGATGTCGTTGTGAACGAGAGTGTCGGCCGTCCACTCCGAGCGCAGGCGGTCAAGGCCGCCGACGATCGCGGAGTCCTTCTGCATCAGCTTGAGCACTTCGGCGTTGGCCGGGCTCAGTCGAGCGAGCATTTCGGGCGTGGGCCGATGGGCAAAGAAGACCCAGGGAGGACCCGACGGCAATCCCGCCATCCACGAGTCTCGGGACGCAGGCTCTCGGAAAATGCGGTGGAACGTTCCCATCGCGCAGCCCAGAGGCGCCGCCGCGTCCGAGCAAAAACCCGGAGGGGGAGCCGACGCGTAGTGGCTCCAGAGCGGCTCTCCATCGATCAGCTCCAGCACGAGCAGAGCGCGCTTCGCGTCGAAGCCATGGAAGGGAGGCAGGAAGGCGCGCACGGCTTCGGTCTCGCGCGCGCGCGCGCAGTGATCGTAGAACGCGGCCTCGCAGCGGATCGTCACCTCGCTGCCGTGTTCGCCCTCGCCCGGCTGCTTGATCAGATACGAGGGCCCGCGCCGGCGGACGACCTTGAGGTTCTGGTTCCGGCGGCCCGCGTCGACCACCTGGAGATCGGACTCGACGATCGCGGCCGCGCTGACGAGACCGCGCTCGAGAAGATAAGGGACGGCGGTGTCGACGGTCAGGTTCCCGGCCGTCATCTCCTGCAGGCGAAGGTGGCCACTTCACAGCCGCGCGTGAGAACGCCGCAGAAGCACGTATTGAACCGCGTGGGAGGGCAGTTCGCGGTCGGACACCCCTGCGTGGGAGGACAGTTCACGGTGTGGCACAGGTAGTTGCACGTGAAACCGCCGCACGTCGGGATACAGCTCTCCAGCGTGCCGACCTGCTGACACCACCACGCCTCGGTATAGGCGCAGGGCATGTCGTTGCTGGCGAGACAGGCTCCGATCAGGACGCTGCAGGGCCAGATCGAGTAGCCTTCGCAGTTCGCCGTGTCGGGCTCGAGAGGAGCCCGGGAAGCCATGCGGTACGTCACCGCGGGGCCTCCGGCCATGCGCGCCGCGATGCGGCCCCCCAGGAACCGCGCCTGGGTCGCGGTGCTGCGCGTCATGCTGCACTGGACCTGTGCGTTTCCCTTCACCCAGATCGCGGATCCGCCATTGGGCAGCTCGTTTGGGTCGGCGGGCTCTACGTGGAGAATGTCGTCCTCCCGGATGTCGTAGTGTACGGAGAGGTCATCGAGGGTGGGGTGGATCCGGACCGTTCCTTCGCCGGCGCTGCCGCCGAAGTATCCGAGGATCTTGATCGCGTCCTGAGCTCCTCCCGCCGCTTCGAGCTTCTTGACCAGAGGATGGACAGGATTTTTCCGATCGGCCATGACCTTCCCCCAATCGCGGTGTGCGAGTCATACCACCGCTCTTCCCGGTTCGCTCGGCCGCGGCGGAAAGGCTAGATGCGATCGAGCGGGCATTTCCCGGCTCTTCGAATCGGGCGTCGCGCGGTACCATCGCTCGAAGACAAGGAGGACAATGAGGACGCGTGTGTTCGTGGCAGGGATCTGTTTTCTCGCATGCTCGGTCCTGCTCGCCGCGGGTCCGGGAACCGGACGCTACGCGGGCGTGGAAAGACCCGGAGAGGTCGCTCAACCGATCCAGCCGGGTCTGACGAACAGCCCGAACGACTTCGGTCCGTCCGGCGATACGGTTTCGACGTTCATCCCGCAGGTGTTTCGTCCGGCCGACTCGGGCACCACCTACGCCTCGTTTCTCGGAGCCATGTGGCCGACGATTCTGGTCACGCCGACCGCTCCCGACGGCGTGAGCGGGCCTGTATTCCTGGCAAACCTGCAGGTTCCGGAGGGCGCTGTCATCGACTACGTCGCGTTGAACGTCTGCAACGACAATGGCGTCGCCGCTCCTCTCGTGTTCGGAGTAGGCGAAGGCATCACCGATTTTGCCGACGTATCGACGACCGTGACGAATGGATGCGCCACGACGACGTCGAACCTGATCAACCATCAGGTCACGGAGAATGCGGGAACCGCCTTCTACGTCTTCATCAACTGGCTGGGCGGTCCGATGAACGGCTCGGTCCGCTGGCGGCATGCCGAGGTCTGGTGGCACCGCAGCGTGAGCCCGGCTCCTGGGTCGCCGACGTTCGCCGACGTGCCGCCGTCGGATCCGGGTTTCCAGTTCATCGAGGCGCTGGTGGCTTCGGGAATCACCGCGGGCTGCGGCGGCGGAAACTATTGTCCGGATGCGACGCTGACGCGCCGCCAGATGGCGGTCTACTGGCCCAACACGCCGTAGGCTTCGACCAATTCCGTCGTAGGGCATGCGATAACGCCGGGAGACGACTCCCGGCGTTATCTTGGGGGATAGTCACCCCTTCGGGGATGAACCGCATCGCCGTTTGTGAAAGAATCGAAACGGCTCTCGAGGAATCATGATCGTGCCGTTGGCGCCGTGCGGTTGCGCTCCGAATTAGGAGTCGTGCAGTGCTGCAGCAACCTCGTCTCGGGGAAGGCGGTCTGGACATCCGGAGAGAGGGTGTCACCACGGGTCGCCCGGTCGGCGTCTGGCTGGGACCCGGGTATCTGCCCTACCTGAGAAAGGTCGCGCGGCGAGTCGCCTACACGTACCACGTTTCCGATGCGGACGTTCCGGACCTCTATCAGGAGCTCTGCCTCGCATTGTGGAAGGCGGGATCGGATCGAATCGTCAACGCCACCTGGATCTTTCACACGGCCAATCACCTCGCCATCGAGATCTCCAGGCGCGCGCGGCGATCCGATCGGTTGTCGGCGGCCATCGGGACGACTCTCGAGAATTCTCCGTCCTCGGGCCGATGCGAGGCGGCCCTTCTCGTGCACGCTCACGTCCGCGCGCTTCCGCCGAGTCTGCGCCGGTTTTGCGAGCTGCGCTTCGAGCAGGGCTACACGCAGCGCGAGCTGATGAAGACGACGAATCTGACGCGGGGCACCGTTCGGGAGATCGAAAAGAAGTGCCTGCGGAGGCTCGCCGGCCGAGCGCGGTAACGACGGCTCGACTCTTTTCCCAACCCAAAACCGGCTTCCCGCGGATTGTATTTGTGAGGCGTTTGCATCAGGGTGGAGTGTGCCCTGAGAGAGAGGGGCCGTGGCGGCTGAACCCAGCGGGATCAAGAGGGACTTCGTCCTGGCCGAGGGGTCGACCACGATCGGTCTGATTCGAGACAGAATCCGGTCGCTCGGGAACCTCTGGGTCTACGTGGTCGCCGAGGTCGGGGGGAAGTTCTCCGTTTTCCGTCTCGACGATCTGATTGCGGCCCTTCGCGCTTCCAATCCGAAGTTCGACCCACGCATCCTGTCGCTGTCGCTCGAAAGCCGGTCCGACCTGCTGGCGCAGCACACGGCCGAGACGGTCGAGGAGACGAATCTCTCGCCGGGGAGAGTGCGTTCTCTCTTCCGAGACAATCCTTCGGGTCGCTGGGTGGTTGTCCGCAATGGAAAGGTCACGGGCGTCCTGGCGCAGGAACGGCGCGGGCCCGGAGAGACGGACCTCGGCTGGATGGAACCTACGGCTTCACGGGCGACGAGGCCTCCGACAACACGGGCGATGCCACCTCCGGCAATGCCGCCACCTTCCGCAGCCAGACCGACGGAGGACGCCTCGGGGTCTCGCAGGACGCGAGGACGCGACACAGCAATCGAAGCCGTCCCGGCTCCGAGCCCGAGAGCGGCCGAACCGCCTCCGCCCCTGACACTCGCCGTCGAGGAAGAACCCGCCGCGGAAGCCGCGCCGGCTCCGCAACCCCGCGGCGCCGATCCGGGGCCGCCGGCGGAGCCGGTCGAGGAGAAGCGCTTCATCAACGCCGAGCTCGAGGGACACGACGCGAAGATTCCGCTGGAGGTCGGCGAGCGCTACACCATCGCCTTCGACGTCGATGTCGAGGCGCGGGCCACGGCGATCGGAGCGGTCGGCTTTCACGGCACCTTCGCGCCGTCCGAGACGGAGATCGAGCTGACGGTGCAGCTCTCGAGCGATGACTTCGACGTTCCGCCGGAGCCGCAGAAGCTGCGTGTTCCCCGCCGAGGCAAGTCGCGCAACAAGGCCCGCTTCGAGGTCACGCCGAAAAAGAACGGACCGGGCACGATCCAGGCCGTGTTTCTGAAGAACGGCAACTTCATTCAGCTCATGACCGTGCATCTGTCCGTCGGTGTCGCGGCCGCCGACGTGAGCTCCGAATCTCTGGGCCGGCCGCTCGACGCGGGCTTCGGTGTGCAGCCGCGCGACGTCACCCTGATCCTGGAGAGCGACAACCAGGGATTCAAGGCCACCCTGGCCAGTCCCGTGTTCGCCTGGGCCTCGCTTCCGATCCAGAGATCCGAGCTAGACCAGATGATCTCCCAGGCTCGGGACGTGCTTCTGAGCGTCGTCCAGTCGGATGCGCCGGCAGGAAAGGTCTACCAGACGGGTTTGACGATTCCCGAGAGTGTCAACCGGGATGCCCTGAAGAAGGTGGCCCAGGCCGGATTTCGGCTGTTCCAGCGGATGTTCTTCGGCCCGGCCGCGGACGAACAATCCCAGCGGCTCGGAAAGACGATCCGAGAGATGGCCCGGGGGAAAAAGCTGAAGATCCAGATCGTCTCGAAGGATTTTCTGCTGCCGTGGGGCATCCTCTACATGGCGGACGCGTTCGATCCGGACCACATCGACCCCGACCTGTTTCTCGGGCTCAAACACGTCGTCGAGCACCTGCCGTTGCAGCAGGGGCTGCACGTCACGACCTCCGAGATCGACGGCCGTCCCCGCTTTTCCGTGAGCCTGAATCTGAATGCCGACATCGACCAGCGGATGGGGATCGACGTGATCGCGCGCCAGCGGGCGTACTGGAAGAAGGTCGGCGACGGCGGCAAGACCGACGTGACGGTCCGCGACACGGACGACGACGTGAAGGCCGCGCTGGCCAATCCGGCATTGCCGGATCAGTTGCTGTACTTCTACTGCCACGCGATTTCCCAGTCACTGGCCCAGGGCGGGCCCGACGCCTCGGCCCTCGTCTTCACCGACGGGCGGCTCACGCTGGGGGATCTCGCGGTCTTCGCGCCGATGGAAACGCTTCTGAAGGGTTCGCCGCTGGTCTTCATCAATGCGTGCGAATCCGCGGAGCTGTCCCCGTTGTTCTACGACGGGTTCGTTCCCTACTTCATGGCGAAAGGCGCCCGGGGCGTGATCGGAACGGAATGCCTGACGCCGGCGCTCTTCGCGGCGGAGTGGGCGGAGCGCTTCTTCGACCAGTTCCTGAAGGGAAAGCCGGTCGGAGAGATTTTCCTCGACCTCCGCCGGACGTTCTACAAGGAGCACAACAACCTGCTCGGGCTCCTGTACGCTCTGTATTGCGACGGCGACACGCAGCTGATCGCCGCTTGATGCGGTCCATGCCCACCCGGCCCGATTCCGCCGACTCGCCGCCTCCGGCCGCGCCCGACGTGCCCCTCTCGCGTTTTCGCGAGGGCGTCGCGGCGTTGATCGCCGTCGTCGTGGTCGTTGCGTCGCTGACGCTGCTCTTCCTCGGATTCCGGCACATCGGGGAGAAGGAGCAATTCGACCGGGCCAAGGACCTTCTCTTGATCATCAACCCCGTTCTCGGCGTCGTGATCGGCTACTACTTCAACAAGGTCAGCACGGAAGCACGCGCCGAGAACGCGGAGAGCACAGCGCGCCACGCGACGGCGGACCTGCGCAAGGCGACCGACGAGCGTCAGCAGGTGCAGCAGCTGGCCTTCGCGGCGAAGGCTGACGCCGAGGAGACCCGAGGAGCCCTCGAAGACGTCAGCCGCGCCGCCGAGCGGGTGCTGGCGGAACAGCCGGCAAGCACCGCAGGAACTCTGTCCGCTCCCGAACGCGGCGCCGCCGCGGACGATGTCCGAATGGAGCTGGAGGAGGCTCTCGCGCGAGCGAAACCGAGGAGAGCCGTACGGCGATGAAACGCAGGCACCGCGACCGAGTCCTCTCGTGTTACCGGGCCCTGCTCGTTGGCGGCGTCGTGGCCGTGGTTGTCCTGGCCGGGCCGGCGCTGGCCGCCGAGCGCGCGACGTTCGTCGGCGTCGCTCCGGATCAGGAATTCCGGGCCGCCGACGCCAAGCTCATCGCGTCTCTGGCAAAGGCATCCGGCTTCACCTTCGATCGACGGGTCCCCGAGAGCAATACCGACGCGATCACGCTGCTGCTGGAGCTGAACAAACGAAAGGCGGGTTATGTCGCGAGGCTGACGCCGTACGCGTGCGTCGCCGCGGAGATGCTCGGAGCGGACTTCGACATTCTCGGCACGTACCAGAGCAAGGCGACGAACGCCGAGACCCATCACGCCTACTTCGTCGTCAATCGGGAGACGTTTCGGAAGACCCTGCGGGCGAACGGCACCGACACCAGTCCGCCGAGGCTCGCCGACATCCCGGAGCTCCTGAAGCGGCTCCAGTCCGGGAGCCCCCCGGTGTTCGTCTACCATGACCGGTTCGCCACGGCGAGCTACTTCCTGCCCTCCCTCTGGTTCCGAAACCGGCGCGTGTTCGCGATGGACCAGCCGATCGAGAGCCTCATCCCGATCTCCGCCCGCAAGCTCGAGACGAACAGCGGCGCGGCGCTGCTCGAAGCGGTGGCGAAGGATGAAGCGGCGCTCGCCGCGGTGGGGGACGTCACGAAGGCCAGGTATGAAGACACCCCGGAGCTCAAAGCCAGCTTCGGGAATCTGGTCTACTTCATTCAACACCCCAGCGTGCTCCCCAACGATCTCCTCGTGGCTTCCCATTCGCTCGGCCAGCCCGCCATCGAGCGCATTCATGCTGGAATCCAGGCCGCGCGCAAGCAGAACGAGCGGATCGACATCGGCGATTTCGTCTGGTGGGACGACATCCGCGACGCCAACGAGGCCCATGCGGCCCTCTGGAACCTGCGACGCCAGGCGGCGGCTCCGCCGGCCCCGGTGCCGATCCGCGTCGAGGACGCGGCGGACTCCCATCTCCAGGAGCTGGTCGAGGCGTCGCGCCAGGCCATACGGCTCGCGGGAACGGAGTTCGTCGTCTTCGATCCGGATTTTCACAAGAACGCCGACGTCGTCTGGAAGCTGACGATGATTCACGACGGTGCGGTTCTGCTGAAGAGCAGCATCGACCTGCCGCCGGACGTCGCGCCTCAGGAGTTCACGATCAGCTTCACGTCCCCCGAGGACCTGACCGCGCGGATCAGCGCGCTGATCCACAATCGCATGAACCGGATTCGCTACGTCTGGCCTTACCTCGACGAGTCCCCGACGATCTTGCGGGACGTCGCGTTCGCGCTCCCGCCCTCGAGCTCCTTGAAGATCTCGAGAATCACCTGGGTGGACCCCCCCCGCAACGAGTTCAACGAAGGCGGAACCTTCGACGCCCAGGTCGCGAATTCCGACTTCTACAAGTTTCGCCTCAAGACGGCGTCGCCCCTGGAATTCAATCCGTTGAGCAACGCCGCCTATCGCACCGTGCTCGTGCGCCCGCCGCTCGCGAGTTGGTGGCTCAAGGTGTTCTCGTTCGCGTTCGTCGGGCTGCTGGCGATCGCGTTGGCGTGGACGGTCTGGGCGCTGTATCGCCCGGCGCCGAAGCCCCGGGTCCTGACATCCGCCGCCGCCGAGAGGCGCGCCGGATGACCTACCTCACGTTCGATCTCTCGATCGAGCGCTCCGGGGAGAAATTCCGGGCACGGGTCAACTCGCCCGGAGGAGAGGCCGACTGCGAGTTCTCCGCCCCGATCACGGAACAGGAGCTGAGAATCTTCCGGCTGGAGACGACCCGGGCCCGGCCTGACCTCCGGCGCGCGGAACCGGACGAGATGCGGGGCGCCCGGGACTTCGGACAGAAGCTGTTCAACGCCGTCTTCGTCGGCGAGGTCAACGGCTGCCTGATTCGAAGCCTTCAAAAAATCGAGCCGAGCGAAACGGGCCTCCGAGTCCGCATTCACCTGTCGAAGGCGCCGGAGTTGATCAATCTGCCGTGGGAGTATCTCTACGAGCCGTCGATGGGGCGTTTCCTGGCGCTTTCGAAAGACACGCCCGTCGTGCGCTATCTCGAGCTTCCCGTCGAGCCCCGCTCGCTGGCCGTGAAGCCTCCGGTTCGAATGCTGGTGGTCATCTCGAGCCCGAAGGACCAGGTGCCGCTGGACGTGGCGCGCGAATGGAAGAAGCTCGACGACGGTCTCAAGCGACTGACGGATACGGGACTGGTCATTCTCGAAAAGCTCGAGAAGCCGTCCTTCTCGAGTCTGATGAAGAAACTGGACAAAGAGCAGTACCACATCCTGCATTTCGTGGGCCATGGACAGTACGACAAGGACCACGACGAGGGCGTCCTGCTGTTCGAGGACGAGGAAGGCAACGCCGAGCCCATCACCTCACAGGCTCTCGGCGTGCTGGTCCACGACGAGGCCTCGCTCCGGCTGGTGGTGCTGAACTCCTGCGAAGGCGCGATCTCCGACAGCACCGACATGCTGAGCGGCACGGCGCAGAACCTGATCCAGCAGGGTGTGCCCGCGGTCATCGCCATGCAGTCGGAGATCAGCGAGGGGGGAGCCCAGGCCTTCTCCGAAACGTTCTACGAATCCCTGGCCCGTGGCGCGCCGGTGGACGCCGCGCTCGCCTCGGCGCGGAAAGTCCTGTTCGGCGCCCTGAGCGCCGAATGGGGAGCGCCCGTCCTGTACATGCGCTCGCCGGACGGCCGGCTCTTCGAGGTGGGCCGGTTGACGGTCGAGATCACCTTGAGCGATGCCGACCGGGCGATCGCCCGCAAGGACTGGAAGGATGCGACCGAGAAGCTGAACGCGGTCCTCGCGATGAATGCCTCGGATACGCGGGCCAAGGAAAAGCTGGCGTTTGTTCAGGGACAGGTTCGATCGACCGAGGAGCAGCTCGGAGAGGCCCAACGCGCGATCGCGGGCGAGGACTGGGAAACGGCGAGGACGAAGCTGAAGGCGGCCGAGGCGATCAGCCCGAACGACGATCATGTCAAAGCCGGACTCGCCCTGCTGCCCCAACCGGTCGAGGTCACGGAATCGACTGCGGCCGCTCCCGCCGCGGAAGAAGAAGCCACACCGACGGTACAGCCCGTCCCGCTCGTGTCCGAGCTGGTTGCCGGGCTTCGGGAGTCGAAGCCCGGCCTCTTCGCCCGAATCGTGCGTTCGCCTCGATTCGCGCCGACGGTCCTGCTGGTTTTCGTTTTCCTCGTCAACTGGTTGGAAACGGCCCTCGAGTCGGCCGTGCCGGGCTGGCGCTCATGGAGCGGGCAGAGGTCCATGTTCGGCGCCTACAACTTCCACGAGGTGGAGAGAAACTTGAGCTTCGAGTATCAGGGCCTGGCCGACGCGATCGCCATCTATGGCTACTCCTTCGCCTACTTCTTCCTGTTCCCGATTCTGGGCCTCGCGGTCGCAGTGGCCCTGGCGCGGACGAGGAGAGCCTGGGCGTACCGGTCGTTCGCCATCGCCGTGGCCCTCGACTACGCGATTACCCTGCCGCTCTTCCTGGCATTTCCGGTTCCGGAACGGTGGTCGTACCCGGATGCCGAAGCGATCCTCCTGTCCGATCAGTGGTCGACGAAGTTGATCGAAGCCGTTCGTCCGTTCAGCGGTCTGGACAACTGCTTTCCCAGCCTCCACGTGTCCCTGACCGTGATTTTCATCGCGTATTGCTACCGCTACAAGCTCCGACTCCGCTGGACCGCGCTGATCCTCGGCACGATCGTCATACTCTCGACCTTCGTGCTCGGAATTCACTGGATCGCCGACATCGTGGCCGGCCTGGTCCTGGGCCTTCTGAGCGCGCACCTGGCCATGCTCATCGAACGCCGCAAGGAGAACCTGGCGACGGCCGCGCAGTCGTTGAAGGTGAAGCTCGAGAAGTGGTCTTCGGGCGTCCGGCAGCAGCTGGGTCAGGGGGCGCGGCCCGGAGCTTCCTGAGCCTCAACGCCCCTGCGACGCCAGGATCTTCGCGGTGCGTTCGGCGAGAGCTCCAATCGTGCGCGACGGATTGACCCCGAGAGCCTCCGGAACGACGGCGCCGTCCGCGACGTAGAGATTCTCGTAGCCGAACACTTCCCCCGCGTGGTTCACGACCCCGTCCTCCGGGCCGTTTCCCATGTTGCATCCCCCGAGGGGATGCGGGGTGATCAGGTCGTGCGAGAAGAACCACGCCGGAGGCACCATCGGGATTCCTCCGGTCGCCGCGGCGAGGCGCAGGTGCATCTTGACGACGGCATCCACGGCGCGTTGCGACTTCGCCACGTCCCAATCCAGATCCAGGGCATGTCCACCGTTGCAGGGCTTGAGGCGCAACTCGCCGTTGGCCGCGTCGACGGCCTGGGCGAACCAGGGCATGACCCCCTTGAAGGAGTCGGAGGTGCGGACCAGATTCCTCAGGGAATCGAGCAGCATCCGCGCGCGCAACCCCTCCGGCGGGTCTTCGACCCAGCGGCGGCAGCGGTCGACGACGAGGTCGGGAAATCCCCCGTCCTCGATCCAGAAGGACTGTCCGTCTTCGCTGCCGTCGAGGAAATCGATTGCGCTCGAGATCGTCGGGCCGCGCGTGGGCGAAACCGCCCGCCCCAGATAGAACGCGGGCGTCAGGAAGTCCCCGTTGCTGCTCCAGCCGCGGCCGAGCCGGTCGCTGATGCGGGGAAGGCTTCGGCTGACGTCCCGGCACCGCAGGAGGATCTCCGTCGAACCCAGCGAGCCGGCGGCGACGATTACGACCCGCGCGCTCTCGCGCCCCGCAAGCCGCACCCCTCCGGCGAGCCGGTCGAAGCGGACCTCGTAGCCGCCGTCGGACGGAACGATGTCGGTGACGAGGTGGAGCGGCCGCACCTCCGCGCCGTGCTTCTCGGCCCACGGAATGTAGTTGCGGTCGAGCGTATTTTTCGCGTCCACGTCGCAGCCGATGTCGCAGTTCCCGAGGTGCACGCACGTCCCCTGCTCCACACCCTGCGCGTTGACGAATCGCCGGGACTTCGCGGGGGCGTGCGGATCCGGCTGCTCGTAGCTCCACTCGGGATCGAAGGAGACGGCGAGCTCGAGTCGCTTGAACCGCGCGCCGTGGCCGATCGCTTCGGCCGCGGCCTGCATGAGCTTCATCCGCTGCGTCGGCTGGTTCTCCGGAACTTTCTGAACGTTCATGAAAGACGCCACGGCGTCGTAGAAGGGCTTGAGCTCGTCGTAGGTGATTTCGGCCGGCCAGCCCGCGAAGGCGGATCTCGGAGCCTCGCACGAGATGTTCGCGTAGATCAGTGAGCCCCCTCCGACGGCCGCTCCCTGGGCGACTGTCATGTGGGGAAAGCATCGGAGATCGATCCAGCCGTTCTCGCGCTCGGGGTGCGCCGCGTTCCAGACCCACGGGTCCTCGGGCTTGCGGGGATAGGTCTTGCGATCCCAGCGCCGGCCGCGTTCGAGGACGAGCACGCGATATCCGGCCTCGGCGAGCCGGCAGGCGGTGATCGCTCCGCCGAACCCGCTGCCGATCACGATCGCGTCGAAAGGCACGGGGCTCAGGCTCCGGGCTTGCGCGAATCGGCGGGGGCGGGCTTGAGATAGGAATCCGCGAGCTCCCCGAGGAAGAATTCGGTGAACTCGGCGATCGCCTGCACGCTCTGGGCCGGGTCCTTTGCGTTGGTGGTTCGGATGGTGGAGGTGAGCTTGAGTAAGTCGCCCACGCCGAGCGTCAGGATTCCGGCGCCGACGACGGGCCCGCTCTTGTCCTTTCCCTGATGGAGCCGGGTGAAGAGCGTGGTCGTGTCGGCCCAGAGATCGAAGCCCGAGTCCTTGTGCACCTGCTTGGCGCCCGCCAGGTAGTAGTCCTTTCCGCCGGATTGGAAGCCGAGCTCATAGACCATCAGTTTCAAGCCGGGCTGGTCCGTCGGGGAGAAGAGGTTGAAGACTCCGTTCCTGCCGGCAAGCCCACCTCCCAGAGGCGCGAAGTCGACCTGTCCCGCGAGACTTCCGGCATGTTCGGGATCGTCGCGGAAGCGGCGCACGTCGTCGATCGCGACTTCGGCGCGCAGTGTCAACTCCTGGCCGCCGGCCCTTCCCTTGCGCTGTCCCTCGGCGGGATCCGAGGCGCCCAGCGCGAATCCTCCCGACATCTGCTCTCGAAACGTGATTCCGACCGCTCCATCCGTCATGGATTCTCTCCTCGGCGTGCGCTCCGTCAGTGAAAGGTCTCGCGAGACTCTCGCGGCCGGGCGGGGCCGGCTCCCGGAGGAGGGAGCCATTCCCGGCCGAGCCCGAGGTTCACGATCGACTCGAGTCCCTCGGGAGTCCCCGTCGGCGCCTGCGGGTAGGTCAGAAACCAGCTGTCGATGTGGTCGTCGAGGACGCCGTCGGATGCGGGTATGAACGCCGTCAGCAGGGGATCCGGCTCGACCCCGAGCTCCTTCAAGGGCTGCACCCGGGGATGGCTGCCCAGCGTCAGGCGCGCGGAGCCCTTGCGCCGGAAGTGAAACCCCGCCTTCCCGCGAAAGTGGATCGAGGACTTCATGAGCATCCCTCGGAACTGGCAGTAGTTCGCGGCGTCGGTGTCGAGCGTGAACTGCATCCCGCGCGGCCGGTCGATCTCGATCCGGACGCAGAGCTGGCCGTCCTGGTCGTACTGGCTGCTCACGACCTGATCCCCGACGACGTAATTCAGGTTCGCCTGGTGCTTCGGCATCCCCCAGATTCCCTTGCCGCCCTTGACCGAGATCTCGGTGCTCACGGGTAGATCGATGACGAACTGTCCGGTTCCGTAAGACCTCCGAAAGAGGGCGGGGAGGAGCGGGGGAGCGGGCCGGGGGCCGTGCGTGCAGGCGATGGCGATCGAGAACTCGATGTACTTGCCGATCGTCGTGTCGCGGTAGTCGATGACGCTGATGACGAGAAGCGCCTTCTTTCGCAGTCGCAGGGGATGGACTTCATTTCCCGGGAGGAGCCGCCGGGCCTTCTCCGCGTCGACGGGAAAGACGGCAAACAACGCCGGCGAGTTCCGGCAGTGAACGGGGAGGGCGAACGGAATCCCGTCGACGAGCGCGAATCGACCGGCCTGGTGCTGGAGTCGTCTGGAAACCGGCATCGTTCCTCCTCGGGCTTACGACTCGAGCGCGGAGAGGAGTCGCGGGAACGTGTCGCGCACCGCGTTCCGGCCCAGGAAAACGTCCAGATGTCCGTACGACGGCAGGATCGTCAGCGTGCAGGGTTCCTTGCGCGTCCGGCGGAAGTACTGGAACGTGTGTCGCTGGCTGTCCGGCAGGAAGCAGAGGTTGCGGTCTCCCGCAAAGAGCGCGATGCGCGCATCCGTGCACGGGGGAGCCGCGGCGAGATCCGCGGGCAGGCGTCCGGACGAGTCCTCCGAGACCAGTGAGCCGTTCGCGACGCACCGCGCCATCTGCGCGAAGAAGGTCAGGGGAACGCTTGCAAACTCCTGCTTGAGCCACTCGTGCGTCTCGCCGTTCAGGTTCTCGTGCCGCCAGAGCGCGGGGAAGCCGCTTCCGTACGTGAAGCTGACCTGTTTGCAGACGGCGTTGTCGCACTCGTGATGCGTGAGGCGGACCAGCAGGGAGACGAGCTTCGCCGGAAGCGTCGGCGCGTCGACGCCCCAGTGGGGGTTCAGGTCCGGAGTCATGAGTCGAAGGAGGGGCAGAGCGAACTGGAGCTTGAAGCGCGAGAACGCAGGCACGACCGGGTGCAGTGAGACGGCGTTGCTGACGATGGTCGTGACCTGGGGCAGGAGGCCGGACACCGCGGACATCATGAAGCTCGTAGACCCCTGACAATGGACCACGGCCTTGAGCCGGTCCGCACCCGTTTCCCGGAGGACCGTTTTCACCGCTTCGGGATGGTCGTAGAGCGCCGCCTGGTCCAGGGTCCAGGGATTCGGATCGAAGTCGATGCTCGCGCGCCAGTTCTCGAGCCACACGTCGTAGCCGTCCTGGATCAGCGCATCGACGAAGGTCGTTTCGACCGGCGGCCGAAAGATGTTGGCCCGCACGCCGGCGCCGTGGACGAGGAGCACGGGACCTTTTCGGGGCGTCTCCCGGCCTCGGACGTGGATCAGGTTGCAGGCGAATCCGTCGCCGGCGCGGAAGGGAACCACGCGCTCCGTCCATCCGCGAGCCTCGCGACGATCCGGTCCGGGCTGGGCCGCCCGCGTCATGCTTCTCCCTAATCGCCGGCGATTTGTGTCGCGGCGAGGTCCGCGATCGCCATCACCGTCCAGTGGGGGTTCACACCGAGGCTCGTCGGAAAGACACTCGCGTCGGCCACGTAGAGCCCTTTGGTTCCGTGAACCTGGAAGCCGGGAGTGACGACGCCGGGGCCTCCGGCGCGCCCCGAAACGGCGGAGATGCAGTTGCCTCCCTGGGGGTGGCCCGTGCCGATCTGGAACTGATCGAAGCCCGTCAGACGGTCGATGCGGTCTCGATACGTGTCCTTCTTCAGCTCCCAGTCGTCCAGCGCGCCGATTAAGACCCGACGGGGAGCGGGATCCGAATTGAAGAACAGGTCACAGACCGTACGCAGGCCGGCCTTCATCCTGGCGAGATCCGTGTCGTCGAGGGACACGGTGATGTCCTCGCCCTCACCCAGCCAGTGGGCGTCGATCGAGGAGATGGACTGGGACCCGACCAGCGGGGCGGCGCACGCGTAGTGCTTGTAGCGGTCGACGTTGCGCTGCAGGGCATCCATCCAGCCCGGCAGCGCGAGGGTCTGCGTCGCGGGTGGGTTGAACCAGGTCTCGATCACGAAGCCCCCGTCGGTTCCGGGCCGGAAGTAGTGCGCGATCTGGATCCCGTCGAAAGCGCGCACCTCCTCGTCGTAGTCGGCGTGGACCGGGCTTCCGAAGTTGAAGGCGAACCGGTTCCCCAGCGGCAGACCCGAGACGTTGAGGGGAGCCGTCCTCTCCAGGATGACGCTGCTCGCGATGGCGCCGGCCGAAACGACGACTTTCTTCGCGCGAAGAACGGGTCGCGGGAAGAGCTGCGTTCGCGGGCGAACGGTCACGCCATTGGCCTCGAACTGGCCGTTGCGCAGGGTCCCGGAGATGCACACGGCCCGCCGATCCGTGAAGACGGTCAACTTCCCGCGCCCGCGCTTCGCGCTTTCGACGGCCGCCGGCAGCATCGTCTGCAGGACGGAGTTCTTCCGCAGGTACGCGCAGACGAGGTTGCAATAACCGCAGCCGAGGCACTTGGGGTCGTGCGAAACGTTGACGTCGCACGGATGCAGGGAGGACTCGACCCCCATGCGCACGGCCCCGCTACGCAGGTACTTGCCCGAGGGATTGAGGAAGCCGTCGACGACAGCGTCGACGTCCGCCATGATGCCGACCTCGGTCGCGATCCGGTCGTAGGCCGCGTCGAGCTCGGCGAAGACCCACGGAATCTGGAAATCGTCCTTCCACGTTTGCCGGACCTTGTCGGGCATCCGGAAGCAAACGGCGTTGTTGACGACGCTGCTTCCTCCCAGGCACTGACCCTGGAACACGAACATCGGGTGGCCCAGCGTCAACTGGAGGCCGGCATGTTTGTAGTACCGGCGCAGCGTCTCCAGCTCGTCCCACATGAGGGGACGCCGTTCGCCGCGCGGGCCCACGGATTTCTCGCCCTCCGGGACGTATTCCCCCGCTTCGATCAGGGCGACGTCGAGGCCGTGCTTTTCGACGAGGCGCCGGGTCACGACGGCGCCTCCCGAGCCCGAGCCGATGACGGCCACGTCGTACACGTGATCCGGAATGTCCTCGTTCGAGGAAACGAGGACGTCCTTCGGAAGAAGCGGCTCGGTCTTGGGCGGCGGCGAGGCTCCCCGCGGCCGATTGGGGAATACCTCGTAACCGAGGGCCTCGGACGCGGGCGATCGGTTGGCGTCGTCGAGCGTTCCGTAGATCAGAATGAACGCGAGTCGCTGGGCGAAGCGGGCCAGATCCCGGGCCTGCGCGGGGAGCAGCCCGAACGCGCCGCTGCCGTTCTCGAGCTCCGTCAAGCGGCCCCGGACCGCGTCTCGATTGCTTCGGTCCAGGAAGTTCATGCTGGCGTCCAGAAGCGCCAGTGTGAGCCGCAGCTGATCCACCCGATCCGACCCGGAAGCCGCGAGGTCTTCGATGAACTTCACCCCACGCTCTCCGATGCGATTCGAAGAAATCGCCAGGGACGGCGCGCGAAACGCGTCCACGAGGCTACGGATCAGCGCCTTCTCGTTAGGCGAGAGTGATGCCATGACCTCCCCCGTCGGAATTGCGCACCGATATCGCGGGGCGAAACGTCCCTATTCCTACAATCGCGGTTCAGCGCGACTTTGGCTCTGAAAAAGAGCGGAGTTCGCATCGCTTTTCCAATGGACGCGGATCGCCGTTTTCGTGAAAGGCTTGCGCGAGGAGTCCGAGATGCCCGACGATCGCGCGGGTCCGAAACTCAGAGGCGGAGCCGTCCCGCCGAAAAGCATCGTCCGAAAGGAAATCGTCGCCGAGCTCGATCGCCTGAATCCGAGCCGGTCCCTTCTCCTGTCGGATGACGGGGGCAAGGAGCTGCTTCTCTCGGCGGTGAAGGCGGGAGAAGTCGATCCTCAGAAGAAGGAAGCGCTGACCGAGCAGCTCCTGGTGGAGGCGCGCCAGGCCATCGACAAGCTTCCGCCGGATGAGCCCACGCTTCCCGGATTTCTCCACAACGACAGCCTCGCCCTCTCCCTGGTCCTCAGTCAGATGGCCGAGGTCCACGACCGGACGGGAGAGCCGGGAACCCTGAGAGACGTTCCGGGTCTCGATCAGTTCGAAGGCCTGGATCCCGGTTGGGCGGCGTCCGTCGTCCAGCGTCTGGTCAGCCATCGGGTCCCGTTCGTGGGTCATTCCTCCTTGCAGGATTTTCGAGTTCCGATCGAGGGAGACGTCGTCACGGTCGCCATGGTGGGCGACTGGGGAACCGGGCTGGTGACCTCGAGCCGAATCGCCCAGCAGATGGCCGCTCTGAAGCCATCCCTCACGATCCACCTCGGAGACGTCTACTACTCGGGAACTCAAAACGAGGTGAAATCCCGTTTCCTGCCGACGTGGCCTTCGGGGAAGCTCGGAACCTTCGTTCTCAACTCGAATCACGAGATGTACGCGGGAGGGGAGGGCTACTTCAAGGTCACCCTCGCCCGCTCGCCGTTCAAGGATCACCAGACCGCGAGCTATTTCTGCCTCTCTCTTCCCGGGTGGCAGATCATCGGGCTCGACTCAGCGTATGCGGCGCCCGACTTTCTCTATCAGCAGGGACGGCTGTCCGACGCGCAGATCGAATGGCTTCGGGCGCAGTTGGCGGAGGGCGCGCGGCTGGGAAAGAAATCCATCGTCCTCACTCACCACAACCCCGTCGACTTCAAGGGGAAGAAAGACGAGGGACTTCTCGCGCAGATGCTGGATGCCTCCGCGCCCCAGCCGTTCCACCTCTGGTATTGGGCGCACGAGCACATCGGCGCGAAGTTCGCGCCCTACGGTCCGAACGGCCGCCAGTTTCTGGGGCGCTGCGTCGGCCACGGCGGCGTTCCGTACGCTCCCGAAAAGAGCGGCCCGCTCGCCAACGGCGCCGTCGCCGAGTGGACGGAAACCCAGCTCGCCGGCGACCCGGAGGAGCCTCGTCGGGCGAAGAACGGTTTCGTCTTCCTGAAGCTCGACTCGACGAACAAGACGCTCGAGGAGACTTTCATCGACGAGTACGGCGAAAGGAAGGTCACCGCGGTCTACTGAGACGGAAGACGCCGGGAGAAGTCCCCCGGCGTCTCCGTCGCGAAACGGGGTTTCCGACGTCGCTACGGCTTGACGACCCGGACGTCCATCAATCGGACCGGCTCGCCCTGATAGTTGGTGATCTGGACCTTTCCGTCCTTGCCGACGGAGACCTTGCCCGCCATGACGATCTTGCCTTCGCCCTTCTCGCTGCCTTTGGGGAACCGCAGCTCGACGATCGTGGCGTCGTACTGGCTCGCCTGCGGAGCCCTGGCCGCCATGCCGACCGAGCGTGCCGTTCCGAGCACGATCTGCCGAGTCCCGTCGGGCAGGGCGTTCTCGCGCGCGTAGAAGAGTGCCGCGCCCATCGTGTTCGGCAGCTTGATGTAGCCGGTCTGGGGAAGCTTCTGCAGCTCGGCCATCATCGCGGGCTGGCCCGATTCCTTGAGGAGATCCAGGAGCTTCTGCCGCTCCTCGTCCGTCGACCAGCGCGTGATGTTCATGTCGACGACGCCGGTCATGCCGGTCTGCATCTGCACCGCGCGAGCGGTGAACGTCTCGATGGGCTTGTTGCCCGGTTCCGGCCGGGTCTGCGAAAGCGCGATCGGGGCAATGACGGCGAACAGGGCCGTCGCCGACACGAGGGTCCGGAGTCTGTTCATTCTGGCCTCCATCTCATGGGGCGGATCATAACGGAGGCCGCCGGACGGTCCGACCCGGCTGTCCCGGCAGAACTTAGGGATCACCGCCTCTCTCCAGCGATATAGTCGGAAGGCCCACGGCGGAAGGATCGGATGGCCGCTGCCTCAGAGCTTCGGGTCGTCATCGTCAAGCCGAGCAAGTACGGCGTCGACGGATCGGTCGAGCGGTTCCGGTGGGGCTTCATGCCGAACGCCACGGTCCAGTACCTGGCGAGCCTCACGCCGGAACGGATCGGCGACACGGTCTGCTCGGTACGCGCGATCGACGAGTACGTCCAGACCGACCTCGACTACCTGAAAGCGTTCGAGCCCTCTCCGGGGACGCGCACGCTCGTCGCTCTGGTCGGCGTGCAGAGCCACCAGTTCCATCGGGCGCTCGACCTCGCCGCGCTCGCGATCTCGCGCGGAAGCCTCGCGGTCGTCGGCGGTCCCCATCCCATGACATGCGACACCACCGAGGCCCAGGGCCGCGGACCCGCCTTCGCTCTTGCCGAGGCCGAGCTCGTCTGGCTGCGCATCCTCGAGGACGCCGCGCGCGGTGAGCTCGCGCCGGTGTACGGCGGCGACCAGAGGTGGCAGGCGAGGCTCGAGTCGCCGGTCGTCTCTCCGCCTCCGCGCAAGGAGCTCCGGCGCTACGTCGTGCCGCTCCTCGGGGTCTACCCCGCGCGGGGATGCCCGTACTCGTGCAACTTCTGCTCGGTGATCAAGATCGCGGGCCACGCCATCCGCAGCCAGCCGATCGAGACCACGCTCGCGACGTTGCGCGCGGCCAAAGCCGGCGGCGTCCGCATGGTCATGTTCACCTCCGACAACTTCAACAAGTACCCGGACGCCGCGGGGCTGCTCGAGGCGATGATCGCGGAGAACATCCGCATACCGTTCTTCGTGCAGTGCGACGCCATGGTGGAGCGCCAGCCGGCGTTCGTGGAGCTTCTCGGACGCGCCGGCTGCTTTCAGATCTTCGTCGGCGCGGAGTCGTTCTCGATCGCCGCCCTGCGCGGCGTGCACAAGTTTCACAACACGCCGGCGCGCTACGCCGAGATCGTGCGGCTCTGCCGGGAGAACCGGATCAGCAGCCACTTCTCCAACATCATCGGGTTCCCCTCCGACACGGAGGACTCGATCCGCGAGCACGTCGAGACGCTGCGGCGGCTCTCGCCCGACGTCGCGTCGTTCTACATCCTCACGCCGATCCCCGGAACCGAGCAATACGACGACTTCCTCGCTCAGGGTTGGATCACGGAGACCGAGCTTGACCGCTTCGACGGCACGACGACGACCTGGAGGCATCCGAACCTGGACGGCCGCCGTCTCTCCGATCTTCTCTTCCGGAGCTATCGCGATTTCTACGACTGGAGGCACATCGCGCACCGGGTGGCGCGGGTCGGGCGCGCACCGAAGGATTTCCGCACGGTCGAGACGCTGTTCGCGATGGCCGGGGCGGCGGTGCAGGCGCGGATGTCCGCGCGGGCGCGAACCCACCCGATGGCGGGAGGCGTCGGCCACGTCCGGCGGGACGGCGCCCGCGATTACCGGCCGCTGCGCCGCCGGGTGTTCGGGTTCGACCGGGCGGCTCTTCCGCGGAGTCTTCGGCTCTCGGCGGCCGACGAGCAACTCAACCGGGCGGCGCGCCTGACGCACTGACGCGCGAATGAGGAGCGGGCACGCCGTTTGCTCCGCTCTCGCGCCGGAGGCGACCGGTCATGCCCGACGACAACCAGAAGCTGTTTCGCTGCTCTGAGTGCGGCCACACGCAGAAAGACACCGTTCCGAGTCTGATCCGCTGCCCGACCTGCGGCCGGCGGGCTCCGAGACCCGAACGGGGTTACTTTCTGAGTCCGGAGCGCTCACACCGGTCTCCGCCGGGAAACGTCCAGCTCTAGATCGGCGCTACTTCGACGCGTTCATCTCCTGGGCCATCTTCAGATGGTGCTGGAGCGTCGGCAGCGTGTCCGCGGCGTACTTCTGGAGCGGCGTCGATCCCAGCGCGGCCTGCTTCTGGAACGCCGCGACGTCCTCCTGGTGATCCTTCAGCATGTCCTCTTTATAGGCGCGGTCGAATTCCGGGCCCGATAGCTTCCGGAACTTCTCGACGACCTGGTCGTGCGTCTGATCGAGAGCGCCGGGTACGTCGCCGCTGATTCCTTCCCGAGTGGCCGCGCTGCGAAGCGCCTCCTGGGCCTTCGTGTGGTCGTCGATCATCTGCTGGCCGAACTTTTTCACCTGCGGATCCGAGCTCTTCTCGACCGCCAACCGGCCGAGCGCGACCTCGGTCAGGTTGCCGAGCGAGGCCTCCTTGACGAAGTTCACGTCGTCCGGAGACGCGAGCTTCGGGGGATCCTCCGCCGCCATCGCCGGGAATGCAGCAGCGAAGAGGATCGCCGGCAGGATTATTCGTAGCGTACGCATATCGAGTCCTGTTCTGCGGACAACGAGTCCGCATGACTCTCTGGCAGCAACCGACGTGCCACCAGAGGCGCCGGGTGCGTGCCTATTACCGGATGGCCATCACTCTCAGGCCGTCGGCCGGGGCGAGCGCCCGCGACGTCCGCCGCGGACCATCGTCTTGCGCGACTGCTTGGCGCGGGCCGCGCCGATCGCGGTCTTGACGTCCTTCTTCTCTTCCGGGGGAGGCAGAACGGCCGGCTGGCCCAGCATGTCGAGCCAGAGCTCGCGGGTCCATCCCTGCGTGTGGTACAGGTGCTCGTCCTCCTCGTCCTCGACCTCTTCCTGGGCTTCGGTCAGCACCTTCTTCTCTTCTCCGCCGAGCTTTTTGGCGACCTCGCCGATCAGCTCCCAGTTCTGGTGATCCTTCGTCTCGGCCAGGACGATGCATTCCGCGGCCACGATCTGGGCCGCGTCCTCGTCGCCCTCGTTGCGAGCCATCTCGATCGCCTTCACCAGACCCTCTCCGTGATGCCGGACGATGCGGCGCCCCGGCGTGTCTTTGTCCAGATCCATGCCGAGCGTCTCGAAGACGTTGCGCAGGATCTCTTCATGCCGCCTCGTCTGCTCCAGATACTTCTCCCATTCTTCCTTCAGGTCATCGTTCTTCGCGCACTCGACGGCGTTGGTGTAGACCTGAATTCCGCCGAGCTCGGTCTCGTACGCTTCGTACAGAAGATTCTCGATTTGCTCGTTCATGACTGGCCTCCGGAGAAGGCCGCTCTGCGAGGACCGTGCCACCGCCTCTTCGCCGGTGGGATTCGATCCGGCGGCGCGCGGCAGCACGCGCGCTCCTCTCGCCGGAACGCGAATTGCATCGAAGGGGACGGGAGCGAGAGAAGAAAGGACAAGATACGATGGCGCGGAAGTACGGAAAGAAGGCGCAGAGCAAGGTCAAGCGCGCGATGCACGAGCGCAAACGCGGGACCCTGAAGTCGGGACGCTCCGGAAAGAAAGTGACGAGCCGCAAGCAGGCGATCGCGATCGGACTCTCCGAAGCGCGGAAAGCCGGGGCCAAGGTCCCGAAGAAGCGCGGCGGCTCGAAGAAGCGCGGCGGGTCCCGCAAGAAGAAGTAGTCCGGCGGCGTAGGTTGCCGGGCGTGGAAATGCCGCTCGAGACGTATCGCAAGAAACGCCGGTTCGGCGTCACGCCCGAGCCTCGCGGGAAGTCGCCGCGGCGCCGGACGAAGAAGCTCGCCTATGTTATCCAGAAGCATCGCGCGACGGCGCTCCACTACGACTTCCGCCTGGAATGGAACGGCGTGATGCTGTCCTGGGCGGTCCCGAAGGCGCCGTCGCTCAATCCCGCCGACAAGCGTCTCGCGATGCCGACCGAGGATCATCCCCTCGAATACAACAAGTTCGAGGGAGTCATTCCGGAAGGGGAGTACGGCGGGGGAACGGTGATGATCTGGGACCGGGGAAGCTGGGCGCCGGAGCCGGAGTCGGCGGACGTGGATGCCGCCCTGAAGAAGGGGGAGCTGAAGTTCCGGCTCGACGGCGAGAAGCTGAAGGGCGGATGGGTTCTCGTGCGGATGCACCGCCGAGGCGCGGAGGGCAGGACCCCATGGCTTCTCATCAAGCACCGCGACGAGTTCGTCAGCAAGCGCGACATCACGGAGGAGGCGCCGCGGTCGGTCGTCTCGGATCGGCTTTTAGTCGAGATTGCGCGCGACGAGGGTGGGAACATGAAGAAGGCGGCCGACGGCGATCCCCCGGAGCTCCTGCGGAAGATGCTGGAGAACCCGAAGCTCGTGAAGCCGGCCAAGAAGTCACGCAAGAAATCCGTGTGGCACTCCAACCGGGGAGTCTCGTGACGGCGCGTGGCGCCGCGGAGACGATCTCCGGCGTCCGCGTCTCCAACCCCGACAAGGTCTTCTGGCCCGAGGAGGGCTACGCAAAGCGCGACGTCGTCGCGTTCTACGCCGACGTCTTCGCGCGGCTGAAGCCGTACGTCAAGGACCGGCTGCTGTCTCTGGAGCGCTGTCCGGACGGCATGAAGGGGTCATGCTTCTTCCAGAAGGAGGCGCCGCAGGGCTTACCCCCGGACACGCCGACGAAACCCGTGCAGCACTCCAACAAGGTAACCAACTACGTCGTGGGCGGCAAGCTCGAGACGCAGCTCGCGCTGGCCAACCTCGGCTGCATCGCGCTGCACGTCTGGGGATCGCGGCAGCAGGCGCCGCGCAAGCCGGACTGGGTCTGCTTCGACCTGGATCCGGACACCGGCGAGTTCGCCGACGCGATCCTGGCGGCCCTGCGTGTCAAGGAGGCGCTCGATGCGCTGGAGCTCGAGTCCTTCGTCAAGACGTCGGGAGGAAAGGGAATCCACGTCTTCATCCCCATCAAGGTCGGCCCCGATGCCGATGACGCTCTGGCGTTCGCGGAGCGGCTCGGGACGCATCTGTCCAACGCCTATCCGAAGCAGTTCACGATGGAGTCGCGGATCGCCGACCGGAAGGGGAGGGTGTACCTCGATCCCTTCCGCAACGGCTTCGCGCAGACCGTCGTCGCGCCGTATTCGGTACGGCGCAAACCCAAGGCGCCGTTCTCGATGCCTCTCGCCTGGAAGCAGGTCAAGCCGGGCCTCGACCACACGCGTTTCAACCTCGGCACGCATCGCAAGGTCCTCGCGGGCCCCGACCCCTGGGCGGATTTCTGGAAGTCGCGGCAATCCCTGACCCGGGCGCTACGGGCGGTTCGGAGGCTCTGAGACTTCCCCCGCCATCCGTTCCGGTTGGTAATAGACTCATCCTGATCGCAAGCCAGTCGAAGGGACCGGTCCACCGTGGGCCGAGGTTTCTCTGAGAACGCTGGCAGGGAACGCGAGTGGCCAAGGCAGCGGGGAAAACGAAGCAACCCCGACGGAGGCCGGCGAAGTCGCCTATGCGACCCGGCCGCCGACGTCCCGGCGGAACCGGGCCCTCCGCCGAGGACTTTCCCGTCGTCGGCGTCGGCGCCTCGGCGGGCGGTCTGGAAGCCTTCACGAAGCTTCTGAGCCACCTGCCCGCCGACACCGGCATGGCCTTCGTGCTCGTGCAGCACCTGGACCCGACGCGCGAAAGCATGCTCACGGAGATCCTGGCGCGCTCGACGAAGATGTCGATCCAGGAAGTCCGCGACGGAATGCGGATTCGGAACAACAACGTCTACGTCGTCCCGGCCAATGCGAACGTCCGCCTGATGGACGGTTCGTTTCGCCTGGATCAGTTGTCCCGGGAGCGCGGCCGCGACATGTCGATCGACCATTTCTTGCGCTCGCTGGCCGAGCACCACACGAGCCGGGCCATCGGCGTGGTGCTCTCAGGCACGCTCTCGGACGGCTCGCTCGGCCTCCGGGCGATCAAATCCGAGGGGGGAGTGACCTTCGCCCAGGACGAGGCCTCCGCCCGGTTCAACGACATGCCGCGCGCCGCGATTGCCTCCGGCGCCGTGGACTTCATTCTCTCGCCCGAAAAGATCGCTCGGGAGCTGGTGCGGATGGGCAAGCATCCCTACATCCGACCGGCTCCTCCCGTCCACGTGGATAAACCTTCGACGGGGGAGGCCGATCATCAAAGAATCCTGGGCATTCTGAGGACGAAGACCGGTGTGGACTTTTCCAACTACAGGCAGTCCACCTTGAGAC
>JBKOZO010000138.1:0-30588 GCA_046725935.1 Acidobacteriota bacterium
GGCCCCGTCTTGACGAAGCCTTTTCCGTCCAGGGCCACGCAGTTCTCGAGCCAGCGGGTGTTCGGGTTCGCTCCCGTCATCATGAAAACGTGGCGAACAGGCACCGAGGTGAGCTTTCTCTCGGCGTCGCTCCACGTCACCCACTCCAGGCTATGTGCACCTTCGAGGGCGACGATCTGGGTACGCGTCTTGAGCTCGATGTTGGGCGTCTCCTCGATCCGGCGGATCAGGTAGCGCGACATCGTGTCGGAGAGTCCGGCTGCCCGGACCAGCATGTAGACGCGCCGTCCGCCTTCCGCGAGAAATATCGCGGCCTGACCGGCGGAATTGGCGCCCCCGACGACGATGACGTCCTCGCCCTGGCAGAGGAGCGCCTCCACCGGCGTGGCGCCGTAATAGACGCCGACACCCTCGAAACGGGAGAGGTTGGGGATGTCGGGCTTGCGGTACCTCACGCCCGTCGCGATCACGACCGTTCGCGCCGCCACGTGGACCTCGGGGGCCAGGCGGATCCGATAGAGCGTACCGTCGCACTCGAGCGCCTTAGCGGTCCGAGCCACGACGAGCTCCGCGCCGAACTTCTGGGCCTGCAGGAGCGCCCCGCTCGCGAGCTCCTGGCCCGAGACGCCTGTCGGGAATCCCAAATAGTTCTCAATGCGCGAGCTCGAGCCCGCCTGACCGCCCGGCGCGGTCGACTCCAGGACGAGCACGTCCAGGCCTTCGGATGCCCCGTACACCGCGGCCGCCAGTCCCGCGGGACCCGCCCCGATCACGACGACGTCGCGCACGACGTCCCTGCTCAGCCGGCTCAAGCCCAGGCACCCCGCGGCTTCTTCGATCGTCGGCTTCTTCAGGACCTGCTTGCCGCTGCAGATGAGGACGGGCACGTCGTCGACGCCCACGCCGAAGCCCTCGAGCGTCTTCTGCACGCTCGCATCGCGGTCGGCGTCGAGATACGCGTACGGCTGGCTGTTGCGCGTCAGGAACTCCTGGAGAGCCAGCGTGCCCGCCGAATGCCGTGAGCCTATGAGGACGACGTTTCCCGCGCCCCGGGTCATGATCAGGGTGCGCCGAAGGGCGAACGCCCGCAGAAAAATCTGGCTCAACTCTGGGTCGTTCTGGACGAGGGCGCGAACGCGGTCCGCGGGCACCGCGAGAATGCTCCCCGCAATGCGTGCCCGAGCTCGCGTCACGGCCGGGTGATCCGCGATCATGTCGACGTCGCCGGAAAAGTTGCCGGGACGATGGATCGCCACGAGCGTCTCTTGGTCGGAGAGGACGTCGATCTCGCCGGAGAGCACGACTAAGAGCGGACGATTCATTTCGCCCTGCTCCCATAGAATCTCGCCGGCTGCGAACGGTTGCTCGCTCCCGAGCGGCCGGATCCGCTCGATCTGCGCCGCCGTCAATATCGGGAAAACGTCCTTCTCCGGTGCATCCGGAGGAGGGGGTTCCGCACTCACAGCTCGATCCAACCTCGAAAGCCGTCGCGTTGCAACTGGGGCACTGTCGCGATACCGGGGGATTCGCGTCGCCGGCCGGGGCTCCTTGCGCGCTCTTCGTTACTGATAGGCTCAGAAACTCGACCGGAGGCTGCATGCGAGACGATCCGCCATCGGGGTCGAAACCCACGCGTCGCACTTTTCTTCGCAGCACCGGAACATCCGCGGCGGCCGCGTTGGTGGCGGCGCGCGTGCCGGCGAGCGCGTCACCCGCGCCGAAGCCTCCGCCGGGAGCTCCGGAAGGACCGAACGTCCAGGGCGCTGTTCCGGTAACGCTGCGTATCAACGGCAAGACCCACGCGCTTCGCGTCGACCCCCGAACCAGCCTCCTCGATTGCCTCCGCGAGACCGTGGCTCTCACTGGAACCAAGAAAGGCTGCGACCACGGGCAATGTGGCGCCTGCACCGTGCACGTGAACGGCCGGCGCGTGATTTCGTGCCTCACGCTCGCGGTGATGCACGACGGCGAAGAGATCACGACGATCGAGGGCCTGGGTACGCCGGACGCCCTGCATCCGATGCAGGCGGCTTTCCTGGCTCATGACGGTTACCAGTGCGGCTACTGCACCTCGGGTCAGATCATGTCCGCCGTCGCGCTGCTGAAGGAGCCTTGCGGTCCGGACGATGCGGCCGTGAAGGAGCTGATGAGCGGCAACATCTGCCGCTGCGGCGCCTACACGAACATCGTGGCGGCGATCCAGCAGGTGCGCAAGAGCGGCTAGGCAGACGGGGAGCGATCCATGCACACCTTCAAGTTCGTTCGACCCCCGGACTCCAGCGCGGCGATCGCGATCGCCTCGCGGGCGAAGACGGCGCAGCAGGGCGCCGACGTCCGGTTCATCGCGGGCGGGACGACGCTGCTCGACCTGATGAAGCTGAACGTCGAGACACCCGCGAGACTCATCGATATCAACCGTCTGCCGCTCGGCAAGATCGAGGCGACGGCGGACGGCGGGCTGGCGATCGGCGCCACCGTCCGGAATTCGGATCTCGCCCATTATCCGGCTGTTCAACGAGACTATTCCGTCCTGTCGCAGGCGATTCTCCTGGGCGCATCGGCGCAGATCCGCAACATGGCGACCACCGCCGGCAATCTTCTCCAGCGCACGCGATGCGTGTACTTCCGCGACACCGCGATGCCGTGCAACAAGCGCGAGCCGGGAACCGGTTGTTCCGCCATCACCGGCAGCAACCGCATGCTCGCCGTCCTCGGCACGAGCGACCAGTGCATCGCGACCAACCCCTCGGATATGTGCGTGGCGATGGCGGCGCTCGAGGCGACGGTCCACATACAGGGACCCAAGGGGAAGCGGGCCATCGCCTTCGGCGACTTTCATCTTCTGCCCGGCAACACGCCCAACCGCGAAACCGTGCTCGAGTCGGGAGATCTCATCACGCACGTCACGCTTCCGCCGCCCGTCGCCGGCAGCAAGCAGGTGTACCTGAAGCTGCGAGACCGGGCGTCGTACGAATTCGCGCTGGCATCGGCCGCGGTCGTGTTGACGGTCGCGGGCGGAAAAGTGACTCGGGCGCGCATTGCGCTGGGCGGCGTGGGGACGAAGCCGTGGCGGTCTCCGGAGGCCGAAGCGGCGCTCGTCGGACAGGCCGCGGACGGGACGAACTTTCGGAGAGCTGCGGAAGCCGCGATGAAGGGCGCCAAACCGCAGAGCGAGAACGGATTCAAGATCGAGCTGGCAAAGCGGTGTCTCGCGCATGCGCTGCAGACTGCCGCCGCGAGCGGATGACCTGAGAGGACGGACCATGCCAACCGCACAAGGGACCCCGGCGACGTCACCGATCGGTCGCGCCACGCCGCGCGTGGACGGCCCGCTGAAGGTGAGCGGGAAGGCGCAGTACTGTTCCGACTTCCACTTCCCGGGCCAGCTCTACGCCGTTCCCGTCGAGGCGACGATCGCCAGCGGGCGTGTGGTTCGCCTCGACACGGCCGCGGCGGAGAAGATGCCGGGCGTTCGGGCGATTTTTCACCGCGGAAACATCGGAAAGATTTCGAGATCTGCTCCAGGGCCAGGGTTCACCGGCGTCTGTATCGAGCGGCGCCCGCCGTTTGAGGATCATGTCGTTCGCTACTACGGCCAGTACGTGGCGCTCGCGGTGGCCGACACGTTCGAAACCGCTAAGGCCGCCGCGGATGCGGTTCGGGTGACGTACGAGAAGGACAAACCGAACGTCGAGACGGACCTGAAAGCCGACGACGACCCGGATACGGTCGAGACGACGTACGGCCCGGAGCGTCGCCTGCAAAGCGAGCGCGGCGATCCCGAAGCGGCATTCGCAAGCGCCGCGGTCAAGGTCGATCAGACCTACGTCACGCCTTCTGAGACGCACAACCCGATCGAGCTGCAGGGTGCGACCGCGATGTGGGACGGACCGATGCTGACGATCTACGAAGAATCCCAGGGAATCTTCAACATGCGGGGCGTTCTCGCGCAGATGTTCGGCGTGCCCGAAGAGAACGTCCGCGTCATCACCAAGTTCGTCGGCTCCGGTTTCGGGAGCAAGCTCTGGCCGTGGACGCATTGCCCACTCGCCGTTGCGGCGGCGCGGCAGTTGGGCAAGCCGGTGAAGCTGGTGCTCAGTCGCAAAATGACGTTCCAGGCCGCCGGCCATCGCGCCCGCACGCAACAGCGTGTGAGACTGGGCGCCACGCAGGACGGGAAGCTCGTCTCGCTGCAGCACGACTACGTCTACGAACGGTCCATGCTCGACAGCTACCACGAGAACTGCGGTGAGGCGACCGCGTTTCATTACAGCGTGCCGAATCTCCGGGTGAGGTTCGGGCGCGCCAAACGCAACATCGGCACACCGTCCGACATGCGGGGTCCCGGCGCCGTACCCGGGCTTTTCGCGACCGAGTCGGCGATGAACGAACTGGCCGATCAGCTCAAAATCGATCCGGTTCAGCTCCGCAGGATGAACGAACCGAAGATCGACGAGTCGCTGAAAATCCCATTTTCCTCACGGCATCTGCTCGAGTGCTTCGATCTCGGCGCGGAAAAGTTCGGCTGGTCGAAACGCAACCCCCAGGTCGGCTCGATGAAGCGCGACGGCATGACGCTCGGCTGGGGAATGGCGGGATGTTCGTGGATCGCGGCGCGCTTTCCAGCCACAGCCACCGTGCAGCTGCGAGATGACGGCACGACGCGCGTCGCTTGCGGCACGCAGGACATCGGCACGGGCACGTACACGATCCTCGCGCAGCTCGGCGCCGAGAAGACCGGTGTGCCGCTCGATAAAGTCGAAGTGGCGCTCGGCGACACGTCCCTTCCCGAAGGTCCGACGTCGGGCGGGTCGATGGCGACCGCATCGGTGATCCCGGCGGTCTTCGACGCGGCGGACCAGGCCATCGCAGCCCTCCTGTCGGTCGCGACGACGACGGCCGGCTCGTCGTTCGAAAAACGCAAGCCCGAGGAGCTGGCTTTCGAAGGGGGGCGAGTCTTCGTGAAGGCGAACGGCTCCGGGAGCGGGGTGCCCTTCTCGGATGTGCTCCGGCGCGCGAACCTCCACGTCGTGACAGGCAGCGGCAAAGCCGAATCGACCTTCGGCAATCCGAACCCCAAGTTCTCGTCGCACTCGTTCGGCTGCCACTTCGTCGAGGTGACCTGGCAGCCCGAGATCGCCCGTTTGCGCGTCAGCCGGGTCGTGACCGTCATTGATGCAGGCCGGATCATCAATCCCCTCGCGGGGCGCAATCAGATCGAAGGAGGCGTCGTGTTCGGGATCGGGATGGCCCTGTTCGAGCACACGACTTACGACCCGCAGAACGGCGCGCCGATCAACGCCAGCCTGGCGGACTACATCGTGCCGGTGAACGCCGACGTGCCACCCATCGAAGTGCACTTCCTCGAATATCCCGACATGGAGCTCAATCCGCTCGGGGCGCGCGGGATCGGTGAGATCGGCACAGCCGGCGTGGCGGCGGCGGTGACGGCGGCGGTTCACCACGCGACGGGAGTTCGCGTGCGAGAGCTGCCGGTGAAGATCGAGAACCTGCTCGCGTGAGGATTCCGCGGCGAGACCGGACATCTCGGCTTCGCGGCGGATGGTGAAAGGACAACGATGATTCGACGAGTCGAGATCCTCTCGGTGGCCGCCCCTGTCGCCCTGCTTCTGCTTTCCGCCGGAAACCTGGCCCAGACCGTGAGCCAGAAGGAGTCCAAAGACTCGACCGCGATCCGCTCCTTTCGCGTCAGCGTTCCGGAAGCGGACCTGACCGATCTCCGCCGCCGGATCAACGCGACGCGATGGCCGGACAAGGAAGTCGTGAGCGATCAATCGCAGGGTGTGCAGCTCGCAACGATGCAGAAGCTCGCGCGCTACTGGGGCACAGACTACGACTGGCGCAAGTGTGAGGCGAAGCTCAACTCCTACCCCCAATTCGTCACCACGATCGACGCGGTCGAAATTCACTTCATTCACGTTCGGTCGAAGAATCCGAATGCGCTACCGCTGATCGTCACGCACGGCTGGCCCGGCTCTATCGTCGAGCAGCTGAAGATCATCGGTCCCCTGACGAATCCCACGGCGTTTGGCGGGAGCGCGGCGGACGCCTTCGAGGTCGTGATCCCGTCTCTGCCGGGCTACGGTTTCTCCGGGAAGCCCAGCGTCACCGGCTGGGATCCCATTCGCATCGCGCGCGCGTGGATCGTGCTGATGAAGCGCCTCGGATACACGAGATTCGTGGCGCAAGGCGGCGATTGGGGGAACGCGGTCACGGAACAGATGGCCCTACAGAAACCGCCGGAGCTGATCGGGATCCACACGAACATGCCGGCCACCGTGCCGCCGGACATCGACAAGGCCGCGTTTGACGGTGCGCCGGCGCCATCCGGCCTCTCCGCCGATGAAAAGCACGCGTACGATCAGCTCGCCTATTTCTACAAGAACGGCCTGGGCTACGCCAACGAGATGGCGCACCGCCCACAGACGCTGTACGCGCTTGCGGACTCCCCGGTCGGCCTGGCCGCCTGGATGCTCGATCACGACGCGGCAAGCATGGCGCTCATCGCGCGCGTCTTCGACGGCCAGCCGGAGGGCCTGACGCGAGACGACGTTCTCGACAACGTCACGCTCTATTGGTTCACGAACACCGCAGTCTCGTCGGCGCGTCTTTATTGGGAGAGCAAGCTCGCTTTCTTCGCCCCGAAAGGCATCGCCATTCCGGTTGGCGTGAGCGCATTTCCGGACGAGCTTTATCAGGCCCCGCGAAGCTGGACGGAACGGGCCTATCCCAAGCTCATCTACTACAACAGGCTCGACAAAGGCGGACACTTCGCGGCGTGGGAGCAGCCCAACCTTCTCGTGGCCGATCTCCGCGCCACGTTCAAATCACTGCGCTAGGCCTGGAGAGGAGGGCATCGCATGAGACGGAATGCTTTCTGGCTGGTAGGAGCCGCATTGGTGACCGGCGCGATCGCCTACCTGACCACCGGAACCGGGCACGCCGATCAGGAGATCTACGTGACCCAGATTCCCGATGGATACCGCGACTGGAAGCTGGTCTCTGTGGCCCACGAAGCCGGCAATTTGAACGACATCCGCGCCATTCTGGGCAACGACATCGCGATCAAGGCCTACCGGGAAAAAAGGCTTCCGTTTCCGGACGGCGCGATCATCGCTCGCATCGCCTGGAAGTACGTCCCGTCGGAGGAAAACAACAAGATCTTCGCCCGCGATCAATCCTTCGTCGCCGGGGACCCTCCCGAGTGGTACCTCCAGTTCATGGTCAAGGACTCCAAGAAATACGCCGCGACCGGAGGCTGGGGATACGCGCAATTCGACCCGACCGGAAGGCCGGCCGACACGAAAAAGATGGCGACCTGCTATCCCTGCCATCAGCCCATAAAGGATCGCGACTTCGTCTTCACCAAATACTCACCGTGATCCGGAGATTCGCAAGGAAGCCACACCAATCCGCATAGGAGGGTTTATGGAAACCAGGAAAACCGCAAAAGGCGAACCTGTCGACATGAAGCTGGAGGTCGTGATTGTCGGCGTCTCGGACGTCGACCGAGCAAAGGCGTTCTACGAGAAGCTCGGCTGGAGGATGGACGGCGACTTCGTGGTCGGCGATGGCTTCCGCGGCATCCAGATGACGCCGCACAACTCGGAAGCCTCGATCATCTTCGGCAAGGGAGTCACGTCGGCGAAGCCCGGCTCGGCGGACAGTTTGGTCCTCGCCGTGGACGACATCGACGCCGCCCGCAACGAGCTGCTCGCCCGCGGAGTCAACGCCAGCGAGGTCTTCCACTACGCCGGCGGCCCCTTCAACAATGCCGTAAAGAATCCACGCGTCAACGGGCGCGACCCGGAAGGGCGTTCCTATTTCTCGTTCGTTTCATTTGAGGATCCGGACGGAAACCGGTGGCTGGTCCAGGAAATCCAGACGCGCCTCCCCGGCCGCGAGTGGAAGTCGAAACCAGGCCAAGCCATCGACGTCGACACTCTCGCGGAGCTCCTCCACGAGACAGCGGAGCACCACGACCCCTACGAGAAGACGCACCCCAAACATGACTGGTGGAACTGGTACGCGCCCTACCTGAGCGCGCGTCAGAATGGCCGCAGTCCGGACGAGGCCGCCGCCGCAGCCGACCGTCATATGGAGGAGATCCTGCACGCCGTTCCTCGGTAACGGCCGGCGAGCGTGAGGTCGTCGGGCGAGGTCGTATGATGCTCGCCGCGATGCACGAGCCGCTGCGAGATCTCTTTGCGCATCAGGAATGGGCGGACTCCGTTCATTGGCGCACGCTCGCCGAGTACCCGAAGGCGATGGAGGACGACGCCGTGAAAAAGCGGCTCCATCATCTTCATTCGGTTCAGCGGTCCTTCCTCGACGTCTGGAAGGGCTCGCCGAAGAAGCCGCCGCCTCTGACCGATTTCGCCTCGATGGAAGCGCTGCGGCGGTACGTCCGAGACTACTACCGGGATCTCGCCGACTATCTGGCGAGTGTCGCTCCCGCGCAGCTCGAGGAAACTCTCCGGGTGCCCTGGTTCGCCGATCCGCAGAGACCGGTGCGGCGTTTCGAGACGATGCAGCAGGTCGTGATGCACAGCGAGCACCACCGTGCGCAGAACGCCACGCGATTGCGAGAGCTCGGCGGGGCCATGCCGGTCACCGACTACATCGTCTGGATCCTGGACGGCCGGCCCGCGCCCGTTTGGGAGTGATGCACGGGGACGTCTCGGGTCGGCGCGTCAGACGCGTCCCTCCGATCCTCCTTTTCCGGCGCGCGCCGCCGCGACCACGAGGCAAATGGTGATCAGGGTCGCGAAGATGCCGGGCGCTACGAAGAAATAACCCCAGGACAGAATGGTCACTCCCGCGAAGCAGATTGCCAGTCCCCAGGTCGCGGCGGGCATGCGCGACAAAACGTCGGGACCTGCGGTCGCAAGCCCCCAGCACAAGACGGCCGAGAACAAGAGGAAGAGCGTCACGATCAGGCCAAACCCCACGTAGAAGTCCCAATAAGTCCGCTGGAAGCCCTGAACCGGAAAACGAACCGACTGCATCAGCCCGACCACCGTGTCGGCTCCGACCATTCCTTTGGTTTGACGGAAGCCCACCGTGTGTCCGATGGAGAACAGCAAGAGCAGCACCGACGCGATGCGATAAAGGGTCGAGGGCCTCATTGCGGTTTCCTTTCGCTTAGCATGAACCTAACATCGACCGGAGTTTGCACGGTGGGCGCGAACGAAGAAATGGCGGCGGACCGGCCCGCCGCCTCCAAATTCCATCATGTGACCTTCACATCGACTGGCGGCCGACGGCCCAGCTGCGGGAATCCGCCTTGCGACTCGGGCGCGTTGCCTCCAGAAGGATCGAGTCGCTTCTCTTGCGCGCGAGCATCGCGTCCACAGACCAGGGGCCGGGGCCCGCGACTCCAAGGAAGAGGGCGCTCATGAGCTGCGCGTACTCGGAGCGAATCTCGTGCAATACGGCCCAGATCCCGACCTGAGGAGGCGACGGGGGCAGTGGCAGGGGAGAGGTCCCCAGGTACAACGCGATCTTCGTAGAGGCCATCGCGACCAGCATCTCGATCACGAATGGAATGGAGATGAGCCGCGTCAGAAAGCCCGTGATCAGGAGAATCCCGCCCACGATTTCCAAGACGCCCACGAACGCCGCCGTGAAATGCGGCGCGGGGATTCCAATCTTGGTGAACCGGCCGACTCCCTGATTTGTGTAGACGAACTTGAGCACGCCTTCCCAGAGGAACACTCCGCCGGCCATCAGACGGATCAGGACGGTGGCTTTCGGGGCCGAATCGGGAGGATTGAGAACCCAGGCTAAGAATCTTTTCAGTCTCACGGTCATCGCTCCTTCTGGCGACCATCAGTGGCTCGCCGAGAAGGGGATACACCGGGCTTAGCAGTTTGGATGTCTCTTGAAGCGCGTCACCCCTGATGCATGCTGGGTCTCTCGCTGCCGATCGTGTAGGGATCGCCGATCACCCAGCGCCACGTCCCGTCGGGCTGGCGACGGGCGACTTCGAGCGCGTACAGGGAGACCGGCGCGGGCGTGGAGATGCGCCACGTGGTGTGCATGAGCGCGACGTCCCCCGCCTGGATGACCTCCAGCACCTCGAACTCGAAATTCGCCCTCGCGGCCGCGAACGGGAGGAGCTCCTCGCGCAACTCTTCCTTGCCGCGTCTGACTTCCCCCGACCGATTCCGGAACGCGACGGACGGGTCGTAGAGCGCGAGCATCCCGTCGATGTCGCCTTCGCGCATGTGCCGCTGAAACAGGCGACAGATCTCTTCGGGAGTCTCTGCGGGCATGGTCAGACCTCCTGCAGCGCTCCGGCCGCGATTGGGTTCGAGCGATCCTCAGGCCCCCAGCGCTTGGGCCGCCTTTTCGTAATCGGCGGGCGCCACCCAGAGGTTCATTCCATAATGGCCCTGCCCGCACGCGGCGGCGGAAGTCGCCGTCACGTTCACACCCGCCCCGGATAGCTTCTCCAGAGCGTCCGCCACGGCGCCCACCCGATCGCTGTTCTGGATCAGAAAGGCTCGTTTCGGACCGATGAGCTTCCAGCCTCCCTTTTCCGCGGCGCGCCTCAGAGCGGCGGCGTCCTGCGGAATCAGATCGAGCTGAGACTTTCCCTTTCCCGCCGGAAACCCGAGAAAGGCGACGAGGTTGACTCCCTCCTGCTTGAGCGTCGAGAGTACCTTGCGCGCTTCGCCGGGCTTGTCCGCGACGGTTACGTAGAAATACTCGATGCGTCGCACGGTCTTGGCCATAAAGCGCCTCCCATCATTCCCTCCCCGAGCATACGCTTCGGAGCCGGCGCGGTTGCGTCTCCCGTGGGACTGCCGCGAAGCGGTGAAGGCCAGACGAAGCAAGGTACCGCAACGATCCGGCGGAACCGCATCATCGGCGAATCGCGTACTTGTAGGGAAATGACGACAACCGCCGGCCCGGGGAACCGGACCTCATGAGCGAGCGACGGGTTGCGATCGTCGCAGGGGCTCGCACTCCGTTCGTGAAGGCAGGCAAGGCCTTCGCGTCGCTCGGACCGCTGGCGATGGCCAGGCACGCAGTGTACGGGCTCCTCGAGAGGCATCATGTCGACCCCGCCGAGGTGGAGGCGCTCGCGTTCGGTGTGGTCGTTCCCGAGAAGGGCAAGCCCAATCTGGCGCGCGAGATCGTGCTGGAGACCGGTTTGCCCGCGCACATCGAGGCGCAGACCGTCTCCTCTTACTGCATCACCGGGTTGAGGACCACCACCGTCATCGCGGACGCAATCGCGAGAGGCCGCATCGAATGCGGGATCGCCGGAGGCGTAGAGTGGCTCTCGGGGGCCGATCCCGCGACGTTCCGCGAACCGACGACCGGACTCACGATGGGTGAGCACATGGAGACCACGCGCCGTGAGTGGGGGATCCCTCGCGAGAGGCAGGACGAGATCGCGCTGGCTAGCCACCGCAACGCGGTCGCAGCCCGCGACCGGCTCGCCTGCGAGATCGTGCCGCTCGAAGGCGTCGATGGCGACACGGGTCCGCGGGACGATACGTCCCCGCAGAAGCTCGCCGCGCTGCCGCCGGTGTTCGATCCGGCCGGAACGATCACGGCCGGCAACGCGTCGCCGGTGACCGACGGCGCCTCGGCCGTGTTGCTGATGAGTGAGGGACGCGCGAAAGCTGAGGGACGCGAGCCGCTCGCCTTCATCGAGGCCATGGAGTACGCGGCCATCCACCCGAACGAGGGGCTCCTGATGGCCCCGGCCATCGCCGTGCCGCGTCTCCTGAAGCGGACGGGCGTGCGGCTGGCCGACATCGATCTGATCGAGATTCACGAGGCGTTCGCGGCCCAGGTCCTCGCCAACGTGGCCGCGTGGGAGCAGGGCTGGAAGGCGCCGGCGACGGATCCGGTGGATTGGTCTCGGGTGAACGTCAGCGGCAGCTCCATCGCCGTCGGGCATCCGTGGGCCGCGACCGGCGGACGCATCCTCACGACGCTCGCCTACGAGATTGCCCGAAGAAAGGCGCGGCGAGGACTCGTGAGCATCTGCGCGGCCGGCGGCATGGCGGGTGCGTTTCTCCTCACAGGGAGCTGACCCGTTCTAGCCGCGATTTGGTCAGCGGCCGTGCCGAATCTCTCGATATCGGAAGCAGTCGACGAGGTGATCGTTCACCATCCCGACCGCCTGCATGTGCGCGTAAATGATCGTCGATCCCACGAACCGAAATCCCCGGTCCCTGAGGTCCTTGCTAAACTGGTCCGATTCGCGGGAGGTCGCCGGGACGTCCCGGATCGTCTTCCAGCGATTGACTCTGGGCTGCCCGTCGACGAATCGCCAGCAGTAAGCGTTGAAGCTTCCGAACTCGTCCTGGACGGCGAGGAAGGCGCGGGCATTTCGGACCGCGGATTCGATCTTCAGCCGGTTGCGAATGATCCCGGGATCTTTCATCAGCTTCCGCATGCGGCTCGCGGAATATCGCGCCACGAGTGCGGGATCAAACCCGCTGAAGGCCTGCCCATAGGCTTCCCTCTTTCTCAGCACAGTCGACCAGCTCAGCCCCGCCTGCGCTCCCTCCAAGATCAGGAACTCGAAATGCTTGCGGTCGCGGTGGACTGGCACGCCCCACTCGCGGTCGTGGTAGCGAACCATCAGCGGATCGGTTCCGGCCCACTCGCAACGGCTCGGCGGCATCGAGAGGGGATACTAGGACAGGTGTGACCGTGGCGGAAGAAAGAGCCGTGCGCGTGCCTCCGGCCGAGTACCTGAGCTTGAAGCTTCGGGCGCACGAGATCCTGCGGGACGTGCCACTGCACGACGTTACGGCGGTGGATCTTCCCGGCGGTGGCGCGGGGAGGCGCCTTGCGGACCTCCGCGCACTGGACAAAGCGTCGCCGCCGAGCCGCATCGCGGGGGCGCTGCTCGGATTTCGATTCTTTCTCGGGCATCTGTTCGGCTGGGACCGGACACCGATGCAGTCCGAGGACTCGCTGCTGTCGCGGCTGACGGACGAGGACCGGCGCGAGTCCGAAGTCACCCCGGGAACTCCAGCCGGGCCGTTCCTCATGCTGTACCAGTTTGCCGACGAGGCGCTGGCCGAGATCCGCAACGCGACCGTGCATGGCTGGCTGTGCACCGTCCTGGTGCCGCGGATGAACGGTTATCGCCTCTACTGGGCCGTGTATGTGCGACCGGTTTCCTGGCTGACGCGCCCATACCTCCTCGCGATCGAGCCGTTCCGCCGCTTCCTCGTGTACCCGGCCCTGCTCGGCCGGATCCGGCGGGCCTGGATCGCGGCGTACGGCGGCAAATAGTCCGTCGTCGATTCGCGCTGTGCTCCGCCGTCTGGGTTAGCCTTCGTCCGACGGATCTTCACGGGAGGTCTCATGGCGAAGGCTCAGAGGAACGATCCCTATTCAGCGTTGAACTTCCTGGTGGAGATTGACGGCATCAGCATCGCGGCATTCAGGGAGTGCTCCGGGCTGACTTCTGAGATGACCATCGTCGAGTACCGCAACGGCAGCGAACCTAACTCTGTCCGCAAGCTTCCCGGGCTCCGGAAGTACACGAACATCACGCTCAAGCGCGGCATCACGAAGGACCGGCAGCTCTGGGACTGGCACAAGGCGGCCCTGGACGGAAACGTTCAGCGCAAGAACGGTTCGATCGTGCTGCTCGACGATTCCGGCCAGGAAGTCCTGCGGTGGAACTTCCGGGCGGGATGGCCCTCGAAGTACGAGGCGCCGGCCCTGAATGCCACGTCAAACGAAGTCGCGATCGAAACGCTCGAGATCGCGCACGAGGGGTTCGAGCTCGCCTGAGGAGCGCCGGGCGTTCTACGTCGCCGGTCAGACCCGGGGACGGCCCGGAACGAAGGGCAGGTCGCGGTACACCCCGAGATCGTGCCGAATGGTCGCGGAACGGACCTCGCCGTCGGGCTCTCTCCAACGGATCGCGGCGGTGATCTTCTCCGGTTCGCGGCGGCTGAAGTAGGCGGTGCTGGAATCGACGAAGGCCGTGACCTTCCTGCCGGGGGCCAGGAACGTCAGGCGCCGGAAGACCGCGAGGGCCCCGATCTCCGAGCCGTCCGCGGCATGGATCGGCTCGCTGAAGTCCACGGCGACATCCTCGGCCGGCGCCTCGCCGATGTTGGCGAGGGAGACGAACAGCAGCCCGTCTTCGAAGACGAAATCGAGAATGACGTTGGCTCGGCCCACCGGCCAGTGAGCCTACTACCGGAGGCGGGGCGCCCGGACCCTCCCCTTGCTTACCGAGGGGAGTTGGTCTAGACTCCCCTCGGAAACCGATATGAGCCTGAAACCCGCGGCCCGGACCGTCCGTACACTTCCCTAGGAAACCGAGATGAGCAAGCCCGCCGACCTCGTTCAAGGAACTCTCGACCTTCTCCTCCTGAAGCTCCTGGCCCTACAGCCGCTTCACGGCTGGGCCATCAGTCTGAGGATCCGGTCTCTCTCGGGAGACGTGCTGCAGGTCAGCGAAGGATCTCTCTACCCGGCTCTGCACAAGCTGGAGCAGGAAGGCTGGATCCGGTCCGAGTGGAAACAGACGGAAAACAACCGGCGCGCGAAGTTCTATTCGCTCACGAGGCTGGGGCGAAAGCAGCTCGAAGCGGAGACGGCCAACTGGCAGCGGCTGTCGGCGGCCATTTCGCATGTCGTGCAGCTCTCCGAGGCGTAGACGACCATGAGGCTCGAACACTGGTGGTTCACAGTTCCGTTGAGGGTGAAGTCCATCTTCCGGCGCGGCCGGGTGGAGCGGGACCTCCACGAGGAGCTCCAGTTCCATCTCGAGCACAAGATCGAGGAGGGCATCGCCGAGGGGCTTTCTCCCGAGGACGCGCGCCTGCAGGCCCTGCGCGCGATGGGCGGGCTCGAGCAAAAGAAAGAGGAGGCGCGCGACACCTGGCATGTCCGGTGGTTGACGGATTTCGTCGCCGACGTGCGCTACGCGACGAGGAGCCTCCGGCGCACACCGGGCCTGACGGCGTTCGTCGCCGTCACGATCGCGCTGGGCGTGGGGATGACCGCCACGCCTCTCAGCATGCTGGACGCGCTCGTCTTCCGCCCGTACCCGGTGCCTCGGCCAAGGGAGGTCGTGACCCTGGTCTCCACCTCGCGGGACAACGCCTTTGACTCGTTCTCCTACCGCGAGTACCTCGACATACGAAACCAGGTGAAGAGCTACGACGGCGTGGTCGCCCACACCCCGCTCAAGACCGTGGGTTTCAGTGCCCAGGCGCAAGAGATCCCGCGGATCCGGGGCGCACTGCTGGTCTCCGGCAACTTCTTCCGCGTCCTCGAGGTGGAGCCTCGGGTCGGGCGCGGCTTTCGCGACGACGAGGACCGCGTGCCCGGCCGTGACGCCGTCGTGGTCCTCGGTCCCGGGTTCTGGCAGAGCGAGTTCGCAGGCGATCCCTCGGTCGTGGGCAGGACGATCCGCCTGAACGGCCGCGACTTCGCCGTGATCGGCATTGCGCCCGAGAGCTTCCCGGGTCTCTACATTTTCGACCGACCCGACTTCTACGTGCCGCTCGCGATGGCGGGCGTGTTCACGACGACCCCTCAGAAGAGCTTCTTCGAGGACCGGGACGATCGGGAATTGACGGTGAGGGCCCGGCTCAAGCGCGGCGTCTCACTGGGCGACGCGCGCCACGAGCTCGCCGCTCTCGCAAAGAACCTCGGGCGCGATCATCCGGAGACGAACCGCGACCGGGGCGCGACGGTCCGCACGATGCTCGAGATGCGGACTCAGGCCAGCGACGCCAACTGGAAGTTCGCCGTAATCTTCACGACTCTCGCCTTCGTCGTTCTGCTCGTCGCGTGCACGAACGCCGCGGGTCTCCTCCTGGCGCGCGCGCGAGCGCGGACACGCGAGATCGCGGTGCGTCTGGCGATCGGCGCCGGACGTTTCCGTCTGATCCGGCTGCTTCTGACGGAAAGCCTCGTCCTCGCGCTGCTCGGCGGCCTCGGCGGCATCGCCATCGGCTACGCCGGGATCTCGGCGCTGCAGCGGTTCAGCATCCCGGCGGAGATCCCCGTGCGGATCCCGTTCCGAATGGACGCCCGCGTGCTGTTGGCGAGCCTCGGATTCTCCATCCTGAGCGCCCTCTTCTGCGGACTCGCCCCCGCCTTTCAGAGCACGCGCGTGGATCTCGTCAACGGGCTGAAGGCCGCCGACGTGGACGAGCCGGGACGGCGGCGCCTGTGGGGCCGCAACGCGCTCGTCGTGGCGCAGGTCGCCATGTCTCTGATGTTGCTCGCCGCGTCCTTCCTGATGTACCGCGGGTTCCAGCACGGCCTCCGCGAGGGCCTCGAATTCGCGGCGGACGCGAAGGATCACGTCCTGCTGGCGCGATTCGACCCGCGCGTGATGCAGTACGACGCAGAGAGAACGCGGCGGTTCTACGAGCAGCTCGTCCAGCGCGTGCGCGAGAAGCCGGAAGTCAAGAGCGCGGCGCTCACGCAGAATCCGCCGCTGGGACTGGAGGGGTACGACCTCGTCACGTACGTCCCCGAGGGGTTCGAGATGCCGCGCGACCGCGACGTCTTCGCCTCGCTCATGGATACGATCGACGAGGGATACTTCGAAACGATGGGTGTGCCCATCCTCCGAGGCCGCGGGTTTCGGGCTTCCGACGGCGCCGGGTCCCCGCGCGTCGCCGTCGTGAACGAGCACTTCGCGCAACACTACTGGCCCGGACGAGACGCGGTCGGCCGACGGATCCTGCTCGGCGGACGCGCAGACACACCCGTCGAGATCGTGGGCGTCGCGCAGACGATCAAGTACGGCGAGGGCCCCCACGGCTCGGAGGATTTCTTGTACCTGCCGGTCGCCCAGCATCCCGTCGCCCGCCTCGTCCTGCTCGTCCGCTCGGAGGGAGATCCGCTGCAGCTTCTCGAACCGGTCCGAGGCGTGGTCCGGTCGCTCGACCCGAACATGCCGATGCTCAAGACGATGAGCTACGCCGAGCTCTACCGCTACGCCGTCGTGACGGGGCCGGGGGTCGCCGTCAAGCTCGTCGGCACTCTGGGCGCCGTGGCGTTGCTGCTCGCGATTGCCGGACTCTACGGTCTCGTCGCCTACAACGTCAGTCGCCGGACCCGCGAGATCGGGATCCGGATGGCGATCGGCGCGCGGCCGCGAGACGTCCTGCGACTGGTGATGAAGAAAGGGCTCACGCTGGTGGCGATCGGCACGATCTTCGGCCTGGCGATGGGGATCGGCGTCGAGCGCTTCATGAACTCGATGCTGTTCGATGCCGGGGGAGTCGACTTCCTGGTCTATCTCGTCGTCGTGCCTTTGATGGTTCTGGCGACGATGCTGGCCGCCTACGTTCCGGCGCGACGAGCGTCGAAGATCGCGCCGACGCTGGCTCTGAGGTACGAGTAGACGGTCGGCCGCTCAGTTCTGCGGCGCGCGAACAATCCCCACGCCGACATCCGTCGGATCGAAGCCCGCCTTCAGGCCATCCATCGTTCCCGAGCCTACGAGCCGATCCGTGAACGGTTGGGCCTGGAATTGATTGGACTTCTGGAGTTTTTCCGCCCACAGAGCCGCGACACCCGCTACGTGCGGCGTCGCCATGCTCGTGCCGCTCATGGAGGTCAGGCCGCCTCCCGCCTTCGCCGAGGAGACGTTGACGCCGGGTCCCGATAGACGCGCCTTGGTGTTGGAGAACGGCGCGATCGTGAAGCCCTGGGGGCCCTGGCCCAGCGCCGCGACGGACACGATTCCCTCGGCCGCGGCCGGAGGGCTCACGGCGATGACGAAGTTGGGATCCTCGTCCCGGCGGCTCTCGTTGCCGGCCGCGGCCACGATCAGAGTCGGCTGCGCGAAGGCGCTCCGGGCCTGAATGAGCGAGGCCAGCTTCCCGAAGAGGGCGACATTGTCTCGATAACCCTCCAGCGCCATCGAAGTCGCGAGCTCGGGCGGAACGCCCTGCTGCTGGAGCTTGGCGACGAGACCGGGAAAATCGATGCCGAGCGACATCGAGATCACGTTCGCGCCGTTCTGCAGCGCCCATTCGATGGCCGCGAGCAGGGTATCGCTGCCGCCGCCGCCGTCGCCGATGACCTTTCCGATGACCGCGGTCTTCACACCCGGCGCGACGCCGATGCGCGTGCCGCCGACCTTGCGGCCGAAAATCGTGCCCGCGCAGTGCGTCCCGTGCCCGTGCAGGTCCGTGTCCTGCTCGGTCGTGAAGTTCTTCTTCACGAGGTTGACTCCGGCGAAGGCGGGATGCGTCGCGTCGATTCCCGTGTCGAGGACGGCAACGATCACGCCGTCGCCGGTGAAGGGCGAGGTGTCGGCTCCGACCGCCTGAACGCCCCAGGTGACGCCGTTGGCGGCCACGTCCGCGGCGGCGGCGACCTTCACGGGCGCGATGAGCTTCAAGGGAACCACGGGGGCGACGGCTTCCACGTCCTTCTTGCGGGCGACCTCGGCCACGCCTCGGGCGGTCAGGCTCTCCACCTCGATGGCGACCGGCGGCGGCTGCGCTCCCGGTTCCGATAGCGTGCCCGGCCCGCCCCGGGTTGGGGACACCAGATCCCCCACGCGCCGTAGGATCACGTGCTGGATTTTCATCATGCCTCCCGGAGGGAATCGACACTTCCCCTTGTTCAATCGAAGATGGTGCGAATTCGGGCGGCGAAAACTTCGGCGTCGCAACAAATCGGAAACCTCGCGCGTCGGCAAATCGAAGCTTGCGGCTTCGCGCGGCCGGCGGATAAGCTGCCCGCAGACCAACGGGGGCCAGCATGGGCAGTCCCGCCGCCACCTACGTTCGAGGCCTGCATCAAAAGTTCGATTTCTATGCGGCGTGGCCGCCGAATCAGTCGCGCCGGCTGGGCGACGTCGGTCGGATGGCGGACGGACAGTTCGAGCGCGTGTCGACACTGGATCTGCTGGGCATCTCTTTTTCGGAACGTCAGGGACCGCCGGGAAGCGACCTCTCGCACACCTCAGGCTCGAGCGTTTTCATCCAGCTCAAGGCCAAGGGCGAGACGCTTCCGGGATCGGCGATCCCCAACGCCAAGGCGGGGGCGCTCGTGGAATTCAGCTCCGAGGGCGCGTTCGTCTTCCAGGCTGCCGCGCCCGCAGTGCGCGAGATCGAGGATCAGGTTCGCCTGGCCGACGACATCCTCCGCCTCTACCGCAGGGTCGACAACGGCAAGCGCGCGTGGAACGAGGACTGGTGTGTGGTCACGGAGCTGCTGACGGCGAGCAAGGTCACCGTCCTCGTCTCCAGCTCCGGCGCGTCGAAGATCGAGCTTTCCGCCGACGGCATTCCCGCCGGACAGGCGCCGCTCGCGACGCTGGGCGGAACCCTCAGTGTCGTCACACAAAGGGGAGAGGTCACCTCGGTTCTGGCCGAAGCGAATCTGACGCCGCTGTTCCGGGTCTCGCGGGTGCGCCGCAGCCTGGTGGAGGAGCTCTTCGGCGGTGACACGTCGGCGGAGCTGAGGCCGCGGGGCCTGCCCAGAGTCCAGGCGGCTGCGCAGCGCGTCCTGGAACCCGTGCCTTTGAACGAGGCCTTCGCAACTCCCTCGAAGAAGGGCCGTGCGGCGAAGAAACCCCGTCGGGCTGTCTCGAAGAAGCGCGGAAAGACGAGCGCGAAGTCGCGAGCCTCGAAAACCCGAGGCCGTCGCACGCGGACGAAGGTGCTCCGCAAGGAGCCTCGAACCGGGCGGCGTCCAGGCCGCCGGCACTGACATCGGTCGTCGGCGGTGGATCTTCAACCACCGCGCGCGGGAATCACGATTGTTAGAAGGGATGTTGTGCGTTCGCCGGACCGTCGTCCGTCGAAGCGTTTCCTTAAGGGAAAAGGAGCACGGGAATGAGTGACGCGGCCAAGCAGTGGACGGTGATGGTGTATCTCGCGGGAGACAACAACCTCGACGCGGCCGCGCTGGCGGATCTGGCCGAGATGAAGAAGGTGGGCTCCACGGCCGAAGTGGACGTCGTGGCAGAGCTCGACCGGCAGGGGGGCGGAACCGGCACGAAGCGATACCACCTCCAGAAGGGCACTCCGCTGCCCAAGGATGCCGTGGAGGATCTCGGCGAGACGGACACGGGCGACCCGGCCGTGCTCAAGAGCTTCCTGCAATGGGGCATCGACAACTATCCCGCCGAGAAGTACCTCGTGGTCCTGTGGAACCACGGAGCGGGCTGGGACGACACGGACATTTACCGAACCGCCCGCAGCGAGATGGGCCTGGGCATCCGGCGCCGCGATCAGGTGGTGGCGCCGGGGGAGAACGGAGGGGAGATCTCGGTGCGGAGAGTCCGCACGGTCGCCGACAAGCCGCTCCGGCGTGCCCTCTTCAAGACGACGATCGAGGCCGCGATCCGGCCGGGGGCGCAGCCGCGGGCGATCGCCTTCGACGACACGTCGAAAGACTTTCTCGACAACATCGAGACGAAGAAGGTCCTGTCCGCCGTCACGAAGAAGCTCGGACGACCCATCGACATTCTTGGAATGGATGCGTGCCTGATGAGCATGGCCGAAGTGGCGTATCAGATTCGCGACAGCGTGCGCGTCACCGTCGGGTCCGAAGAGGTCGAGCCGGGGGACGGCTGGCCCTACGACAAGATCATGAAAGAGCTGGCTGCGAAGCCCGCGATGACTGCCGAAGAGTTCGGGATCGTGATCGTCCAGAAGTACCTGGCTTCGTACGACGCCGAGGCAAACGTGACGCAGGCCGCGTGCGACCTCGGCAAGTGCGACCGCCTGGCCGGTTCGATGGATCGTCTGGCGACGGCGCTGACGCCCGGGTTCTCCGATCCGGCGATTCGGGCCGCGATCTTCGAGGCGCGGGACCAGGTCCAGAGCTACGACGTCGCGGACTACATCGACCTCTACAACTTCTGCGACCTGCTCCAGCAGAAGGTCGGCGCCGGCGCCGTTCGGAAGGCCGCGGAGGAAGTCATGGATGCCGTTCGCGCGCCCGGCTACGTTCTGGACTCCGGCTACAAGGGGTCCTCGATGCAGCACTCGTATGGAGTGTCGGTGTACTTCCCGAGGAAGGAGATCTCTCCGCTCTACGCCACGCTCGACCTCACGAAGGAGATTTCCTGGGAAGGGCTCCTCAAGAAGTATTCGGAGGAGAAGCGCCAGCCCGATCGCGGCGCTGCACCGCGTCCGCGCGCTCCGCGTTCTCCGCGAGCCCAGGCCCCGGCTTGAGCCCCGGTCCTACGGAACGACCAGTCCCGGGATGAAGCGGCGCAGGATGCGCAGGCTGACTTTGCTGAGGGTCGGATAGAGCCCGTCCATCAGGCTCCAGCCGATCAAGTACGCGATGTTTCCCGGGATGAAGAAGAAAGCGCCGTGCTCCCAAGTCCCCAGGATGAGGCGCTCGGCGACCTTTACGATGAAGCTGAAGATCGCGAAGAGGAGAAACTGCTCGAGCCACGGACGCTGGTAGGCGCCCGCATAGAGAAAGCCCAGGCAGAGCCCGATCCACACGAACGTGTGGAAGAAGTTGTTCAGCCACGGGAGAAAGCTCATGGCCCCGAGGCGGTAGAGCGCGTAGTTCGCGATGAACGTGGCGATACCCCAGCCCCAGAACAGGACCCAATAGGTCTTGCGGAACTCGGGTTCGAGATGGTCGTGCGCGTACCGCATGATCACGAACAGCGCGGCATAGACGAGGAGAACCAGCGCGTACCTTCCGAGGTCGTTTCCGGCGCCGAGCCACGGGTCCGTCATCGGTTCTCCTACGAATACAAGTCGCGCAGACCCGACCGGACGAATTCCGGAAGCACCGTCTGCGCCTCGATGCGGTTCAGAAAATCGTCGTCGTCCACGACGGTCAGGGGGTCCAGTGTCAACGGCTCGGCGATCTGCGAGAACGGCACGGCGGCCCGCGTCGGTTCCAGCGACGGCCCGCTCGGCCGGCGACGTCCTGGCAGTGGAAGCCTCGGACGGAGCTCGATGCCGGTGTCCGCGAGCTCGTCGAGCGCGAGGAACCACGTCGGAGGTCCGCCGCGAAGGGCGGCGCGCATCGGTCCCGAGCGGCCGCGCTCGAGGTCTTTGGCGAGCTTGGGAAGCCGACGCAGCGCATCCGTCAGGGTCTTGTGCGCCTTCGAAAGCGATATGGCACCGACGACCGGGTCGGTGTTGGCTTGCTTCAGGTTCACCATCCGCGCCCGTCCGCCGACGCGGACCGATTCCCCGGTCACTCCCAGGCTCTTCATGAGGCTGCCGAGGCCGAACCGCGGCATCCCATTGATGACGACCAGGCGGATGGAAGTCTCGCTAGCTTTCAGCAGGGCTTTGTACGGATCTCCCGTGTCTCCGTCGATGACCAGGATGTCGGCGCGTTTCCCCGCCTCGAGAGAGCCGAGCAGGTTCTGCCATCCCACGACGCGTGCTGCCTCGCGAGTCGCCATGGCCGCGATGTCGCGCTGGGTGAACACGTTTCCGGCTTCGAGGCTGGCCAGCCACGCGACCTTGAGCTCTCCGAGGAGATTCTTGCTTCCGGTGGGCGACCAGTCCGACCCGAGAGCGATGCGCACGCCGTGAGACCGCGCCGACCGGACGTCGGCCGTGGCTCCATAGAGCAGCAGGTTGCTCAGGGGCGACCAGACCATCGAGCCCTTACGCGCGCCGAGGATCTCGAAATCGGCCGGTTTCAGGGCGGCGCAATGAATGCCGGACAGCGCCGGTGTGATCGCCCATTCGGCGCCTTCGATCTTGAGTGCCTGGAAGTGCTCACGCGCGGCGTCGTCGGTTCCCTCGCTCAGGTGCAGGAGAAAGCAGCTCTGGCGCATCAACCGGGCCAGGAAGCGCTTGGCGTCGGTCGCCTCGATGTCCGCGATCTTCGCAGCGGCTTCGGGAAGCTCGGGGTCGTCGGTTTGCTCGACGTTGCGCACGATGCCGCGGTAATACCGACGCCCTCCGTGATTGCTGAAGAGCTCGATGCCCTGGCTCGTCGTGACGCCGCCGAGCAGGCACTTGCACTCGACGTACCGGATCACTGCGGGAAGGAGGTCGGCCGTCTGCCCGAGCACCTTCATCGGGCCCGTAACCAGCTTCCCGTAGTCCGCGATGCGTCCCCACTGGTCGCGGTTGGTGAACTTCTTCGGGACGGTCCAGAGTCGGAGCACGTTGTAGCTCAAGTGATTGTGGAGCTCGATCAGGCCCGGGAAGAGGGTTCCCTCGGTCGCGATCGCTCGCGCGTCCTCGAAGCCCGCGGGCGCCGGAGCCGCGGCGTCCTGGACCGCGCGGATGACGCCCTTGTCGATGTAGACGCGACCCCGCGGTAGGACCGTGAACTGGTCGTCCATCGTGACGACGCGTCCCTGGAGCACCAGCATCGGACCTTCGAGGAGGTCGATCGGCAGGACGGGCGGCATCGCGATTTCTCTAGGCAAGCCTCACGGCCGGAATGCCTTCGGCACCGTCACCGTGATCGTGACCCGCTTGGCGTCGGCGGTGTCGCCCGTGCGTTTGGCGAAGTTGGCTGCGCCGGACATCCAGGCCGGCGAGCCGGCGGGCAGATCGGCTTCCGGGATGTCCACGAGGTCGCCCGGCTGGATCGTGCTCCCATACGGCACGAGGCCGCGCGGCGTGTCGGGATGCTTCACGAACGGCTTCAACGTCTGCAGACCCGTGTTCCAGTTGGCGAGCATTGCCTTGATGGCCGCGGCGTACTTGGTCTTGTCCCCTTTCGCCGAGCTCTCCGGCTGCGTGGGGTGCGTGATCTTCGCGAAGCCCGCGGTGGACGCCGCGCCGGTCGGCGTCGCTTTCCAGGCCTGCCAGGCTCCGTCGGCCAGCGTGCCGAGCGCGACCACCGCCTCCACCTTCGTCCCGGGGATCAGCGCGTCGAGCCAGCGGTTGCGATACTGGATGATGGCGGGATCGTTCTGATGCTTCGTGCCCCCGCCCTGCCCGTACACGCTGTACAGGAAGGTGTTGACCATGACGTAACTTCGATCGATGCCGAGCTTTGCGAGGAAGCCCTGGATGCGGTGCCCGGCCTCCCCGACCAGGATGCGGCGGACGATGATCTCGTGCTGCGCCGGATCCTGTCCGATCACCAGGATGCGCGCGCTGCCGTCGAGCCGGCCGCGGTGAAAGACGGGACCCCATTCCGTGCGAAAGTCCTTCGTCGGGTAGATCGAGGAGTCGGGGTAGTCGTCACACAGCGTGCCGAACGGTCCCGTGTAGCCGGTGTCGTGCTGATGCGCCATCGATTCCTCCGCTAGAGTCTTTGCCGCTGCCGGCGGCTTCCCGCGCGTCCACGGCCGTGGGACGCCGTCGCCGCGGCGGAGAACGCCGCGTCCACCGCGGCCGCGCGTCGGGCCCGCGCGATGCCGAGAACCTCCGACAGCGACCCGTCGGGAGAAAGGATCGCGGCGCCGCGAGAGGCCGGATCCTTCGTCCATGCCGCGAGAGTTTCTTCGGACGGGCACGCAGAATCGCCGCGGCGAGCGACCCGCCGGCCCAGTGGGTTGTCCGCCGCGACCTCCTCGGCGACGCGCCGGATCTTCGCGCCGTAGCGACCCTTCGCGAGAACGCAGAGAGTCGCGGGCTTCGAAAGCCGCACGGCCGCCTTCGCCGACGTCGTCCGCCGCGTTTCCGCGGACGGGCCGGGCGGTGCGATGCGCGCGCACCATGCGTAGATGAGGCCGACCCGGTTCCGGAAGACCGTGGCGTCGGTCTCCCGAATCGCGTCCCCGGTGGCTCTGAAATTGCTCGAGCTGCAGTGCAGGACCGCCTCGACTCCCTGGGCCCCGACTCGCAGAACCAGGCCGACGTGTCCCGGTGTGGTTTTCCCGTCGGCACGCCGCCGCGCCGGAAAGACCACGAGGCAGCCGGGAACGGGCTCGCGGATCTGCTGGAAGAGTCCCATCTGCAGATGCACCGCGTCGTTCCAGATGTTGTCCGTCCCGTACCACTGGTTGCCGGGCTCCACGATTCCGTTCGGAGGTACGAGATACGGATAGGACCCCTGCTTGTCGATGCCCAGCGACCAGCAGACGAACGCGCTGCAATCGCACGTGTGGGCTGCGTCCGCGCACGTGGGCCGGGCCGCGCGGACGGCGCCCCCTCCGAGCCTGTACGCGATCCCGAGGCCCTCTTGACTCGCGGCCCGCTGGAAGAGCTCATCCAGGCTCGAGGGATTAGCGACGGTGGCTGCTCCCGAAACGTCCGTCGTCTCGGGGCGGACGAGAGCCAGACGCGAGCGCACGCGTCGCTGGCCGTGCCGTTTCGCCGCGGCGTTTGTTCTCGTCAAAGCTTTCCCAGCGTGCCAGTTAAGTGCGTGTCCCCCCGGAATATCGTCGAGCCGGACTTTGTGGAGGTGCGAGACGAGTTTCGTCAATCTACCAATCTCGCCGCGGGTCGCTTCGGGCAGTGAAATGTCCTCGGAAGTCGAGAAATCAGGCGGAGCCGGGCGTGCGCGTTTCGCGCCGCCCCTCACGCTTCGTCGAGCGGGATCTCCTCCGGGAGCTTGCCTCGATTGACCGGATCGCGGCGAGCATGCCGCTTGGGATCGAAGGGCTGGACCGCGTAGCAGATCGGACACTTCAGCCGGCCGTCTTTGGGGATCGGCGCGAAGCGGACCGATTCGCACTCGACGCACTTCCAGCGGGCGAAGCGCCGTTCCTCGGTGGGATCGTCCATCTGGACCGAAATCCTATCCTTCGCGCAGGACATCCGGGGCAGGGATCCGTCACCAGACGCCCGGAACAAACCGGTACCGCACCTCCGCCATGTAGGCGCCGTAGCCCTCGAGCTTCTCCCGCAGGAGGCGCTCCTCCAGGACAGCGCGGCGCGCGATGATGCCAATGAGGACGAGCCCGCCGAGCACTCCGTACCAGGAGCCCAGCAGCAGCGCCGTACCCACCGCGAAGAGGGTGAAACCGGCGTACATGGGATGGCGAACGCGGCGGTACGGACCGCTGCGGACGACCCGGTGCGCCCTTTCGGTCTGGATCCGGACGGCGGGCGACAGAAATGCGTTCTCCCGAAAGGTGAGAAAGAAGATCCAGAACGACGTGAGCAGCAGAAGCGCCCCGACGAGCTGCAGCCACGGCGGCACTGTGGACCACCGAAACCGCGCGTCGAGCCCCATCCCGACCAGCCACACGAAAAAGACGACGGCGGTGATCGAGAGAAGGATCTTGTCCCATTTTTCCTGGTCGGCCCGTCCGATGCCCGTCATCCTCTCGGCGAGAAGCTCCGGATCGTGGCGGAGCAGCCAGGCGCTCAGCGCGATCGTGAATCCGAACATCAGGACGAGGAAGGCCCACGCGCCGGGCCAGCGCACGGTTCCGGCGGGCAGAAACAGGATGGTGCCGAAGACCAGAGCCATGACGGCGATCTGGACCGCGAGCGAACGGCGGCGTGCCGAGTCCTGCGCGCGCGTCATCGCCGCCAATCCACGGGCCGATTCTACGAACGCGGCGCCGGCCGCGACTCCCCAGAGATAGTCGGGATTACTGCGGCTGGGGGACGATCCGGATGTACGGCCTGGGTGCCTTCCAGCCCGCCGGATACTGCTTCTTCGCGTCCTCGTCGGAGACGGAGCCCGCGATGATGACGTCTTCGCCGTTCTTCCAGTTGACCGGTGTCGCGACCTTGTGCTTCGCGGTCAGCTGCAGAGAGTCGATCACGCGCAGCACCTCGTCGAAGTTGCGCCCGGTCGTCATCGGGTAGACCAGGATCAGCTTGATCTTCTTGTCCGGGCCGACCACGAAGACGTTGCGGACCGTCTGATTGTCGGCGGCGGTGCGGCCCTCGCAGCTCCCCGTCAGATCCGCCGGCAGCATCCCCCAGGCCTTGGCAACCTTCAGCTCCGGATCGCCGATCATCGGATAGTTCGGCGCGTAGCCCTGGGTCTCCTTGATGTCGTCCGACCACTTGCTGTGGGCGTCCACCGGGTCGACGCTCAACCCGATGACCTTGACGTTGCGCTTGTCGAAGTCGGGTTTGAGACGGGCCATGTAGCCGAGCTCGGTCGTGCAGACGGGCGTGAAGTCCTTGGGGTGCGAGAAGAGGATCCCCCACGAATTGCCGAGCCATTCGTGGAAGCGGATCGGGCCGCTCGTGGTCTCCGCTTCAAAATCCGGCGCGGTGTCTCCGATTCTCAACATGTTGACCTCCTTGCGTCAGCCGTGAACGGATGATTCCCCTACTAGACCGCGAGAATCAATCCCCCCGAGGGTCAGGGCTGGACCACCTCGGCGTATTTCCGCCGCCGGGTACGGCGGGGATGGAACGGATCGGGGTCTGCAGGATCGGGCCGCTCCTCGATCAGATCCTCCGCCGAAACGGTTTGAAACGACACGACCAGCCAGTCCCGGCCGCCGACGACCCCCTGATGCCAGGTCTCGGGCGGGATCGAGATCCAGCGCTTCTCGAGCGGGGCACCCCGGTCGCTGACCAGGAAGTGAGACCTCCAGCGCTCGCCGTCGTGGACCTGGAAGTCGCCGTCGCCGCTCCAGGACACCATGCGCTGCCGGCTGTTGGGATGGCGTTCGGCTCCCGTGGTCACCCCTTTTCGGAGAACGAACACCCAGCTCGACTGAATCTCCGACGCGAGCGCTGAGCCGTAGAGGGAGAGCGGCACCGACTCCCAGGCCTCGATCTCGCGCGTCCCGCGGGCCAGGGTCGCGAGCACGCGCTCGCCGATCGCATCGAGGTGCGCGGAGACCTCGAGGCGGGACACGGCGGCGTCGAGGGATTCGAGGATCTTTCGTTCGTCGGGCGACCAGGGCTCGACCATGGGGACATCGTAGCGTCTTCCGAGGCGTAGACTTCGTCCGATGAGGTCGAACCGGGAATACCTCCTCGCCGCGGGACTCGCCTTGCTCGGCATGGCGATGGCGCCGGAGCCGACCAAACGCCCTCCTCTGAAAGGCAACTGGGGAGGCGAAGGCGCCGGACTGCAGATCACCGAGGAAGGAGCTCAGCTCTTCTTCGACTGCGCCCGGGGCTCGATCGAGGGACCGATCACGCCGGACGAGGACGGACGCTTCGAGGTGACGGGAAGATACATCAAGGAAGGGCCCGGTCCGACACGCCCCGAGCAGACGCAGAGCGTGGGGGCGCGCTATCTGGGGCAGCTCGACGGAGGCACGCTGACTCTGTCCGTCCGACTCACGCTGTCGCACGAGGTGCTGGGACCGTATTCGCTCACGAAGGGCCGCATGCCTCGCGTCCGCGAGTGCGGCTGAACCTCCGAGAAAAAAGCCCGGCGTTCCGTAGAACGCCGGGCCGATGAAGAATCGCCGACAGGCTACTGCTTGGGCCCGATGACCGGCCCGTCGCCCACGAGGAAGAAGCCCAGAGGAGCGGCTCCGCCGTTGTTCGTGCAGAAGGTCTGCGCCGCCGCAGCCTGAGCCGCAGCCGACGCCAGCTGCGCCGGGAGCTGACCAAAGGGCACCGTAACCGTATTGCAGGAGAAGGCGCCGTTGCCGGTTCCGTCGCTCGTCCGAGTCACGATCAGGTAGACACGGCCGTCCGCATTGGCACCCGAGTCGCGGCGCTCACTGCGCAGACGAAGTGTGGAGAGCGCGATGTTCTTCGCGTCGGGGGACATGTCGCCGATGGTCTGCGGATCCACGTCGTCCTCATCCGAGTAGACGGTGACGTCGCGGCTGGCCGGGCAGATTCCGGTCGGCGCGGCCGCCAGACCCACGTTGACGAGATTGTGACTCGGCGGCCAGAGGCTCGACTTGGCCACGGTGGTGTGGAGCACGCACGCCGGGCAGGCGCCGTTGGCGGGCGTGTCGTCGAAGAAGCCCGAGATCGTCGCGCTGTAGCTCGAGCAGGTGCTCGCCGGACTGTTGACCGCGTTGACGACGACCACGAAGTTGTGTCCGTTTGCGACGTTGAAGGAGTACGAGGCGGTCGTTCCGTTCGCCGGACTGCCCCCGATGTCACCGAGATAGTTCGTGCACTCCTGGGAGGCCGGGCTGGGGATGTAGGCGTCGAGGTACGCCTCCGAGAAGATCTGGTTTGTGGCCGCTGGCTCCGAGCAGTTGGGCGTCAGAGCGACCGTCATGCAGGCGGGCGCTCCGCCGTTGTTCGAGAACGTGTACTGGTCGAAGAGGCGAGTCGTCCCCGGACTGCCCGCAATCGGGCCGGGACATCCCTTCGGAACGGCGCAGCCGCTCGGGTTGCCGTCACGACCCATCCGTCCATCCTGCGTCGCGTCTCCGGGCGCCAGGCTTCCGGTCACCGTGACTGGCGCGCCTCCGGAGCAGGTTGGCAGCGTGAAGTGGAGGGTGTGCGGGTCCTGTTTGTCGGAGGTGACGGCGAGGTCGAAGATGATCGGCGTTCCGCATACGAAGCCCGGCTCCGTCGTGAAGGCGTAGGGAGTGACGTTGGTGCCGCTGGTGTTGACGACGAGGTTCGGATAGGCCGAGAGGGCCTGGTTGACCGTCACGCCGGGCGTCGTCGTGGACAGCACCGCCGAGATGTTGGAGTCCGCGATGCAGCCGTCGTTGGAGATTCCGATCGTCAGCTTGATGCACTCGTCGCGGTTGATGATGCCGTTGTGGTTTCCGAGCGAGTCGTCGATCGTGACGGGGCCGAGGTTGAGCTTGGCGTCGCCGGTCAGGCAGAAGTCCGCGGTTGCGGTGCCGCCGTTGGCGACGGTCGCGCTCTTCGGCGCGGCCGGGTCACAGTTGCGGAACGGGTCCGACGCGGCGACGGTGTAACTGCCGGGGGGGACATTAATCGTGTAGCGTCCGTCGGCCCCCGTCGCGGCGGAGTGACCGTCCGAAGCCGTCACGACCGCTCCCACGATCGGCAGCCCGGTCAGGCAGTCGGTGACTTTCCCGGTGATCTGGCCCTTCGCCGGAGAGGTGCAGGTGTCGAACTTGAACTTGCCGACGCGCGTGTGCCAGTTGAACTGCGTCAGCCCGGCCGGGTAATACTCGTTGACGTAATAGAAGGTGCACTCATCGACGGGATCGACCGAGAGAGAGGAGTAGTCGCCCCAGCGGTTGGCGCTGGCCTGCTGACTCCCGAGGCCATTGAAGATCGTCGCCTCGCCTTCGGAGAGCCCGCCGGTCAGGTTGAACGCTCGGGCGCCGAAGGCGACCGAGGGGAAGACCGATGTGCTCGAGGTGCTGTAGCCGATGACCAGGTTGCCGAAGTTGTCGGTCGCCACGCTGCCCATCCAGCGGTTGAGGCCGTTGGCTCCGTCGGGAGGATCCGGCGCGAAGGTTGCCTGGTCGTAGACGGCGAACGGGTCTCCCGGATTCGAACGCCGCAATTCGTAGTAGCGCGGCGCCGCGGTGAAGCCGCTGGGCGTCGGGAAGACACCGGTGAAGGGAAGAGCATTGACCGTATGGACGGCCACGATCGACTCGACACCGTTGCGGTTCCGGTACTGGAGCCGATACATCAGGCGGTCGCCGATCGAGTCGAGGTTGTCGGCGGCCGTAGCCCCCGGCTGTTCGATGTCGGCACGGCCCTGGGGATTCACCGGATTGAAGGCCGCGACGGGAAGCGGGCTCTCGGGCCGTTGGAGGAAGGTCGAGAGTCCCGGGTTGGTGAAATCCACGTGGAAATCGAAGAGCTTCAGGGCGTCGCCGGCCGCGTCGCCGAAGATCGCCGAGGTGTAGAT
>JBKOZO010000139.1:0-3242 GCA_046725935.1 Acidobacteriota bacterium
GTCGTTATCGTGCCCAGGCCCTCAGACTAAGCGGACCCAGCGAGGTCGTCTGTGCCGAGGATTACAGGTTGAACGACGACCCCAACCGCTTTCCTCTCCCCGCTTGTGGGGGGAGCCGACCAACAGAGGCAGGCCCCCGGCAGTAGGGAACGCCGTGCGCAGCACGGCGATATCGGGTCAGGGTGAGGGGGTCAGGGTCGCCTCGCGTCGGGCTCGATTTCGGACTCGGTGTCGAAGCCCCGATCGGGAAGATGGCCACCCTACCCGGCCCTCTACCCCATCCTCGCTCTAGACTTCGTTCATGAAGAAGAAGCTTCACCAGCGATTGTTTTTCGCAGCCGTGCTTCCGCTCGCGGTCAGGCATTCATTGGCCTTCACCGACTCGGCGACTGTCGGCGCGCCGTCCCGTGAGGAGCAGTCCGTTCGAGACGCCGAGGCGCGCTGGGTCGAGGCGCTCGAGAAGCGCGACGTCGCCGCGCTCGGCGCAATCCTGGACGACGACTTCCTGGACATCACCTGGAAGGGTGAGGTTCGCAACCATCGTGCGGCAGTCGCGGCACTGGAAACTCCGGGACGCCCTTCCATGAAGCAGACGCTGCAGGAGGTTCGTGTCCGCTTCGCCGCCCCGGACGTCGCCGTCGTCACCGGCGTCAACGTGGTGACGAGCACGGCTCCCGATTTCACGGCTCGCGTTCGATTCACCGACGTCTTCGTGAAGCGAGCCGGAGGCTGGAAGGCCCTCTCGGCTCAGGAGACGCTCGAGCGAGCCGACTGAGGAAACGGGTCGGATCCATCTCCAGGGTCCGTTCGATAGGGCAGCCTTTCACTCTGCAGCAAGCCCTCGGAAGAAAGCCCGGATGTCCTCGGCGAGGAGGTCCGGCTGCTCCATCGCGGCGAAGTGCCCGCCACGCGGCATCTCCGTCCACCGCACGACCCGGAAGAACCGCTCGGCCCATTCGCGTGGAGGCGACGAAAGATCCTTCGGGAACATCGCGAACCCCGCGGGCACCGACTTCGAGCCGACCACGTTCTTGGCCGCTTCCTTCATCCAACGGATCGCACCCGCGCTCATCACGTCGGAATACGGCTGGAACGACGTGCCGATCGTCCGGGTCACCCAATAGATCATGACGTTGGTCAGGAGCTCGTCTTTCGTATAGCAGCGCTCGATGTCGCCGCCGCAGTCGCTCCACTCCCGGAACTTCTCGACGAGCCAGGCGGCCAGTCCCGCGGGTGAATCCTTCAGCCCAACCTCGAGCGTGCGCGGTCGCGTGGCCTGAATCATCGCGTATGCGCCGTTGGTCTTCTGGAATTCCTCGATCCGAGCCAGGTATTTCTTCTCCGCGGCCGTCGACTTCTTCGGCTTTCGGAAGGCGTGCCAGAACGGAACGTCGGTCAGGTGGATCCCGACGAGCGAGCCCCCGTGGCTTCGCGCCATCTGCTCCGTGATCGTGCTGCCCCAGTCGCCGCCGTGCGCGCCGAAACGCTTGTAACCGAGGACCTCGCGCATCAGCGTGTGCAAGAGGCTGCCGAAACCAAACAGGCCTCCCTGCGCCTGCCGCGGCTCGGAGAACGCGTACCCGGGCAGGCTCGGCACGACGACGTCGAATGCGTCGGAAGCGTCGGCTCCGTGGGACGCGGGATCCGTGAGCCGCGGGATCAGCTCGTGGAAGCGGTAGAACGAGTCCGGGAAGCCGTGCGTGAGAAGAAGCGGAAGCGGCGCGGGCCCGCGGCCTCTCTCGTGGATGAAATGCAGCAGCGTTCCGTCGACCGTCGCGGTGAAATGCCGAAAGCCGTTGAGGTATCGCTCCTGCGCTCGCCAGTCGAACCCGTTGCGCCAGTAGCCCAGGAGCTCGCGCAGGTAGAGGGGGTCCATGCCAAGACCCCAGCCCGCCGTCGAGTCCTCCGGTGCGAGGCGAACGTCCTGAAGCCGACGCTTCAGGTCCGCGAGAATCTCGTCGGAAACGCGGATCTCGAACGGCGCCTGCCCTGCCGCGGATTCGGGCGCCGAATCGGGCTTCTGTACTGTCACTCCGTCCATGGGTGACTCGAGCAGCAATTCCGGGGCCAGGGAAAAACGTCCCCCTGACCCTGTAAAATCCGGCCATGAGCCGGCTCGGCGCGCGTCTCGTCGCCGTCGTTCTCTTCTTGTTTTCTGTTTCGCTAGCCGCCGCGACGCTTCCTGACCTTTTCGAGAAAGCCAAGGTGCAGGTGAAGAGCCAGTCGTGGCGCGAGGCTCTGACGACTCTCGATCAGCTCGACGCCGAATCCGCGCAGCCCGGCAACGAGACTGCCCGCCAGCAACTCGTCGCGCCGATCGCCTTCTACCGCGGAGTGTGCGAGGCCAACCTCGACCAGGCCGAGAAGGCCGAAGCCGACTTCGCGACCTTCCTGGAGGCGAAGCCGGGCTCCACAATCGACAAGGCCGTGTACTCGAAGAAGGCCGTGGCGGCCTTCGAGGCGGCGGGCAAGGAAGCCGTATCGCCGCAAGGCTCACTCTCGCTTGCCCAGAGGTACGAGGAGTTCAAGGCTCCGCCGAACATGGGCGAGAAACCGGACGAGCGGTGGGCGGACGGACCGGTGAAGTGGATCATGACGGCCGAGGAGACGGCGGCCTGGGGCGCGCTGACCAGCGGCGGCGAGCGTGCCGAGTTCGTCGAGAAGTTCTGGGCGGCGCGCAACCCGAAGCCTGGCTCCGAAGACAACCCGGCGCGCACGGGGTTCGACCGGCGGGTCGCGTTTGCGGACGCCTATTTCCAGGTGGACGAGAAGAAGCGCGGGAGCCTGACGGACCCGGGGATGGTGTTCGTGCTGCTCGGCCCGCCAACGCGCACCGGCCGCAAGCCGATCATGGGGGGCGAGGACGGCTCGATTTCGGACGGTGCAACGGCCGAGGGGCATTGGTGGATGGCGAACCGGAATTCCGTTCACCTCGACGGCATGACGGCCACCGATCCTTCCAACAACTTTCGCGAGGTCTGGCACTATCGGCGAGAGGCCTTGCCGAAGGGCGTCTCCATCTACGAGCTCTACGCCGTTTTCGTCACCAAGAAGGGATACGGCCGATCTGTCCTCCAGCGCAACCCCGCGGTCCTCTCCGCCCTGGAGGCGGCGAAGGGGTCAGTCCTGATTTTGCCGACTTCCCTGCACTGACCCTCGGTTTCTCGCGACAACTAAAGGATGAGGACGTATGCCTCGTCCGCCTGGGCTCGAGGTTCCCGGCGCGCTTTACCACGTGACGG
>JBKOZO010000140.1:0-18966 GCA_046725935.1 Acidobacteriota bacterium
CCGTCGAGCCGTTGGGCGTGCCGTAGAAATTGCCGCCGTTGACGCCGTCGCCCATCACGAAGTAGTGGCCGCCCCAGCCATGGTCGGAGCCGACCGATGTGCCGGAACCCGAGGGCGAGAGCGTGCGGCCGAAGTCCGAGAGGGTGAAGGTCGTGATCTTGTCCTGGAGGCCGAGCTCCAGGGTCGCGTTGTAGAACGCGGCGAGGGCCTGGGAGAGATCCGTGAACAGGTTGCCCTGGTTCGCGATCTGATCCTGGTGCGTATCGTAGCCGCCCTGGGAGACAAAGAAAATCTGTCGCTGCAGGTTGACCGAGGGCGAGGTCTGGTTGAGCTTGATGACCTTGGCGACCTGCTTGAGCTGACTGGCCAGGCTCGTGTTGGGGAAGACGGTGGTGATCACGGGGTCCGACGAGAACGACGCGCTGATGTCCACGGCCTGCTGGGTCGTCTGGCTGGCGGCGTTGATCATGGCCACCGTGTTGTCGATCGTCCGCAGATAGTCCATGGAGGCGCGGCGCTCGGTCGAGCCGGTGCCGGTGAAGCCGTTGAGCACGAGAACGCTGGTCAGCGAGCCCGTGCCGATCGAGAGGGGGCGCTTCAACCCGATGCAGAACGTCGAGGCGCCCGAGATCGACGTGATCGTCGGGAAGCCGGCGCCCGCCGCGTTGCAGTCCGCGATGGCATCGGCGGCGCGTCCGCCCCAGCCCGTCGCGATCCTGATGTCGGAGCGTCCGCTCTGGAAAGCCTGGACCTGGTCGGAGTGGGAAAACAGGGAATAGGGCTTCTTCTTGGTGTTGCTCATGTACTCGGACTGCGTCATCGGCTCGACTAAGGGGCCGACGTTGCTGACGACGGCGAGCTTGTTGCTGTTGAACAGCGACTGCATCTCGGGCATGTTCGGGTGGAACCCGAAGGTCTGGCCCGGAGTGCTCGGCGGGTTGTTGATCGGCAGGATGTTGGCCTGCGGAATCGCGAGCCCGGCGCCGTTGCGGACGTTGAAGTAGTTGGTGTAGCCCGTGGCGTCGGTCGGGATGACCATGTTGTTGCCGTCGTTCCCGCCGTTCAGGAACACGCACACGAGCGCCCGGTAGTTGGGCGTGATCGTGTTCTGCGTCGCCAGGAGGTTGGCGAGGCCGAACTGGCGCACCGTGCCCTGGAACGCGGCGGCGCCCAGGGTGGCGCAGGTCGTGCGGATGAGGAAGTCCCGTCTGCTATGGCTCATGGCGTTACCTCTGGACCTGGTACTGCGACGCGGTCGCGACCAGGTAAAGCGCCTGGCGGGCGCGCACCAACGTGGACGCGGCGGGGACCGCGCTGACGGCCGTTTCGATCGACGCCCGCATCTCGTCGGACATCGTCCCGTGCATCATGAGTCGGTTGAGCCGATCCACCAGGTTTTGTGGGCTGCCGGCCAGGAGCTGAAGCTCCGTCAGATCTATGGCGGTCCCGTTGGGCGCATTGCAGGAGTTGGCGCCGCACGATACGGCGATCGACGAGAACACGATCGTGTTGATGTAGTTGGCGCGCTTCAACGAAGTCGAGGCGTCCATGATCCCGAACTCGGGGCCGAGCAGTCCGGCCGAAGCGGGCGGGGCGTAGTAGTCCTGCGGGAAGTACGAGAAGACCGTCGTGGGCCTGAAGACTTCCTGCGCCATGGATTGCGTCTGCGGCTGGATGTACCCATCGCTCTGCGACGCGCGGTTGGCGGACTGGGCGTCGAACGCTCGCAGTACGTTCAGGGCGTAGACCGCGGGCTCCTTGAGCTTTCCATAGTTGGGGTCGCTGACCGCGCTGCGGGCCTCGGGGTCGAGGAGCACGGCCTTGACCATCGCCCAGATCGAGCCGCGCTGGCCGGAGCCGTTGTCGTTGAAAAAGCCGGCCACGCGCTCGATGTAGGACGGGCTCGGGTTCGACGTGACCAGCGAGTGGATGAGCTCCCGCGCGAGGTACGGACCCATGTTCGGGTGGTTGAAGATGGCGTCGACCGCCTGGTTCAGGTCCGTGGCCGCGGGCTGTCCGGCGGCGATGACCGTCGGGGAGCCCTCGCCGGTCTGATTCGGGAGAAAGCCGACGAACAGGCTCTTGGAGGTCTGATCGTGGCGGTCCTCCTGATTCGAGCCGTTGAGGTGGACCGGCATCGGGTTGAGGTAGTCGCCCGTGTTGTCCGTGTCGCCGAGCAGCGAGACCGAGACCGACGGGATGTACCAGCCCGTGAACACGAGCTTGAGCTGGTCGATCACGCTCTGGTCGTAGGTCGGCAGCGGAAGGCCCGAGATCTGATCGTTCTGCGTCGAGCCGTCCTGGTTGAGCAGGTCGGTCCCGATCGAGAAGAGCTGCATGATCTCGCGCGCGTAGTTCTCGTTGGGATTGGTCTTGGTGCTCGTGGACATGTTGAGATACGCGCCCATCGCCGGGTTCAGCGTGAGGTTGTAGAGGATGTCCCTGTAGTTGCCGAACGCGTTGGTGGCCAGGAGATTTAGATACGGGACGACCTGGCTCGGCCGTGTGATCGTGTTCGTCGAGACCACGTCGAGCTTGTGGAGCGCGAAGAACGCGCGCTGACGCAGCTGGTCGGATCCGTAGAGCCCGTTCTTGAAGAACGCGGTGTGCAACGGCCAGGTCGTGTAGTTGTCGCGGTGGCAGTAGACGTCGCAGCCGTTGGGCTCGTCATCCGGCACCAGAGGCAGCGCCGGATAACCCGACGCCGCGGCCGAGTACTGGGCCGCGAGCCAGGGAAGGATGCCGGTTCCGAGAAGACCCGAGATCTCTTGATCCTTGGGGCCCCAGGTGGCCTGCTCGAGGAAGCGAATCGCCTCCGGACGATGGAACGTCTTCGCGAGGAAGACCGCCATCTGTCCGCGCGTGACCGGGTTGTTCGGGCAGTAGTTGTTCCCGCCGCATCCGGTCGTGATCCAGAGGCGCGCCATCTCCTCGACGTACGGCGCCAGCGGGATGGAGACCGGGACGTCGGCGAAGACGCCGGTCGCAGCCGCCGGCGAGTAGCCGGGGCCGTGGTAGACCTTGAGGAGGAACGCGGCCATCTGCGCGCGCGTCACCGACGAGTTCGGGCAGTAGCGCAGCGGATTCGTCGCGCAGCCACCCGTGACGCCTTCGGCGTAGAGCTGCTCGATCCAGTCCGCGGCGAAGTCACTCGCGGCCACGTCGGTGAAGACCGTGCCCGTGGCCGGCGGCGGCGCATAGGCCGCGCCGTGCTCGGCGCGAAGCAGGAAGACGGCCATCTGCGCGCGCGTCACCGGCGAGGTGGGGCAGTAGTTTCCGCCGCCGCAGCCCGACGTGATGCCGTCGCGAATGATCGTCTCGACCGGAGCGTGGAACGGGCTCGCCTGCGGCACGTCCAGGAAGTCCGCGAACCAGCCTTTCGACAGGATGCCCGACGGACCCCCCGGATTCGACACGATGACGTCGTACAGAGCGCCGGCGGTGCGCGTGGGCGAGGCCGTTCCGATCCTCGTCGAGTTCGTGACCGTCGCGCTAACCGGGATGCCCCCGATCGTGACCGTGGCGCCCGGATCGAACTGGTTGCCGACGAGGTTGATCGCCGTTCCGCCGCTCGCGGGGCCCGAGGTCCCGTACATGTAGGCGAGCTGGAACGGCGTCGCCCCGGAAGCGAATCCCGCGGACAGCAGTCCGAGGGTCACGAGAACCGCCGATGCACCACGCCCGGCGCCTCTCGCGAGCAGGTGAGGAACGTCCGCTCGGAGAAAGGGTTCTTCTCTCATCGGCACTCGTCCTTTCTGGCAGCCGAAAAGCAAACGTGGATTTTGGTGTGGCGCGATTCTAGGAGGTGCGCCATGTCACGAGGAGTGACCGAAGTCACAACAGTTGTAAGAAACGGATGCAAAGTGCAGTAGAGACTACGCTCGGAGCCTCGAGGTTTACGACTGACCTCTCGGGCCGAAGTTGGACAGGGACCGGCCGGAAGTGTGGTGCTGTAAGCGAGGACAGTGTGAGGACGACCGCGCGAGATCGATAATGACGACGCCGATCGCCACTGCCTCAATATGAGCAATTCGCATTTCCCCCGATGTCGGATCGCCGCGCTCTTCCTCCTGGCGGCCGCGCCGGCCGGCGCGTCCTGGACATCTGCCGTGCAGATCGCCATGGCGACGGCGATGGCACCGCGCCTGGAAGCGGGACTGCCGGGGCCGCCGCCGCTCTTCCCTCCGACGAACTGGTGGAACACCGAGATCTCCGCGGCGCCGGTCGATTCCGGATCGGCGGCGTTTCTCGCGTACGTCAATCAGGGAGGCGTGAAACATCTCCATCCCGACTTCGGCGGCACGCTCGCTGACGGCGTCTCGATCTACGGCTTTCCCTACTGCGTCGTAGACGGCGCTCAGGCGAAGCTCACGGTCCAGTTCGACCAGCCCGACGAATCCGACGGCGTGACGCATCCGGGCAACGTGTCCTATCCCTTCTATCCGATCCCGAACGAGGCGATCACACAGGCGCACTGGATCGAGGGAGGAGACCCCGGAAACATCGACGACCGCGCGACGGAAGACCGGCACCTGCTCATCGTCGACCGGGACAACCGGCATCTCTACGAGCTCTACAACGTCTTCTTCGACGGCAGCCAGTGGCTGGCGTACTCGGGCGCGTTCTGGGATCTCTCGACCAACGACCGCCGCCCCGACGGATGGACGTCCGCCGACGCCGCGGGTCTGGCCATCCTGCCGGGTCTCGTCCGCTACGACGAGGTCTTCGGCGACGGCGAGATCCGGCACGCCTTCCGCTTCACCGCGCGGCACACGAAGGGCTACGTGTATCCGGCGTCGCATCTGGCGGGGACGCAGGTCGATGGCGCGCTTCCGATGGGCGCCCGACTGCGGCTGAAGGCGAGCAAGGACATCTCCGGGTACGCGCCCGAGATCCAGAAGATCTTCCGGGCCATGAAGACATACGGATTGATCGTCGCCGACAACGGAACCGACATGTACATCTCCGGGACGTGGGACACGCGCTGGGACAACGACGTCCTCAATCCCGCCTTCGACTCTCTGACGGCGAGCGACTTCGAGGTCGTGCAGCTCGGATGGCAGCCGCCGCTCGCCCCGGCTCTCTCCGTGGACGCGCAGGCCTCGGCCGGCTCCGACGGTAACGGCGTCTTCGAGCCGGGGGAGACGGTTCCGGTCGTGCCTTCGTGGATCAACCCCGCCTCCGGCGGCGTCGCGTTGAACGGCTCGGCGTCGGCGTTCGCGGGGCCGGCCGGCGCGACGTACACGATCGTCGACGGCTCGTCCGCATACGGGTCGCCCGCGCAGGGTGTCGAGACGAGCTGCGCGCAGGCGAGCGGCAACTGTCTCGCGCTCTCCGTCTCCAATCCGGCGCCGCGCCCCGCGGCTCACTGGGACGCGACGTTTCTGGAGACGATCAACGGAGCGGCCACCAAGACGTGGACCGTGCACGTGGGCGCGAGCTTCGCGGACGTGCCCGTCGCCGATCCCTTCTACGCCAGGATCGAGACGCTTCTGCATTCCGGCGTGACCGCCGGCTGCAGTCCCACTCAATATTGTCCGGGCGCTTCCGTTACGCGCGCGCAGATGGCCGTGTTCCTCCTGAAGGGCAAGCTCGGCGCCGCCTACGCGCCTCCGGCGGCGTCGGGAACCATGTTCACGGACGTTGCGTCCGGCGCCTTCGCCGCCGACTGGATCGAGGACCTCGCCGGCAGCGGCATCTCCGCCGGCTGCGGCGGGTCGTACTACTGCCCGGACGCTGCGGTGACGCGGGCGCAGATGGCGGTCTTCCTCCTGAAAGCCAGGCACGGCAGCGCCTGGGTTCCGCCGGCGGCCACCGGCATCTTCGCGGACGTTCCCGTGTCCAGCCCGTACGCGCCGTGGATCGAGGCGCTGGCTTCGGAGGGCATCACCGCGGGCTGCGGCGGCGCCAACTACTGTCCCGACAGCCCCGACACTCGCGCCCAGATGGCGGCGTTCATCACCGCGACCTTCGGATTGACGTTCTACGGCCCGTAAATACGCTTGCCCCGCGCGTAGACGGCCACGCCGGCGCCGAGCATCACCACCGTCAGACCCACGACTTTCACGATCGCGAGCGTGGGGCGGGGCTCGTTCTCCGACGGAAAGAGAGCCAGGACGATCGACGCAGCCGTCGTAAAGAATCCGAGCGCGCCGAGCGCCGCGACCATGCGCCGGCCGCCGGGGATCCGAAAGCCGGGGCTCTGCGCGTCCCCGCGCAGCTTGATCGCGGCGGCGAAGAGGTACAGGAACGGGATGAAGTACCAGATGATCGTCATCGAAACCAGCGCGTCGTAGGCGCCGCGCACGGAGGTCCCGGCCTGGCCGAGGAAGATGAAGACCGCCGTGATCAGCGCCTGCCACACGAGCGCGACGTGCGGCGATCCCCATCTCGCGTGAACGCGGCCGAACCCTTCCGGAAGGTAGTGGTCGATCCCGGCGACGAAGGGGATGCGAGCGACCGACGCGAGCCACGCGCCCACACTGCCGAGGGCCGTCAGCGTGACCAGAACGGCGGCGACGGCGGAGGCGCCCGGAAGCCCGAGCCGCGCCTCGAACTCCTGGATCGCCTGCATGACGGCGAAGAGTCCGCTGATCTCGGAGGAGGGCTTCGCGACGAGCACGGCGACCGTGCCGCCTAGGTAGACGAGCAGGATGATGGGCAGCGACAACAGGATGGCACGCGGCACGTTGCGCGCCGCGTCGCGGATCTCGCCGCCCATGAACGACGGCGCCTCCAGGCCCGTCAGAGCGAACGCGATGGTCGACCAGAAGATGATGTCCTTCAGGTGCGTCCCGGGCACGAGCGCGGCCGGAGCGAAGGACGTGGCCGAGCCGAAGCGGAGCCAGGCCGCGGCGCCCAGGCCGATGAGCATCGCCGTCGCGAGCCACCGCGCGATCGCGCCGGCGTTGGAGAGCCACTTGCCGTACTCCAGGCCCACGACGTTGAGGATCGTTCCGAGCAGGAGCCCCGCCATCGACGCGGCGATGAAGTAGGGCGCGTTGCCCGAGAGGCCGAGCCAGCGGGCGCCTCCCGCGTAAAGCGCGTTGCCCGCCGCGAAGTAGAGCACCGCCGGAAAGTACGGGAGGTTCGACATCCAGTAGGCCCAGCCCGTCAGGAAACCGGAGAAATCGCCGAAGGCGATCTTGGTCCAGACGTACAGCCCTCCCTCGTCCGGGTGCCGCGACGACATCGCGATGACGCAGAACGCCAGGGGCACCGCCATCGCGAAGAATCCGATGACCCAGACGACGACGGCCGACGCGCCGCCGGCCGCCGCGGTGGCGACCCACTGCAAGTTCGTGCCGGCCGTGACGAGAAAGAAGACGACGTCGCGGAACCCCATCGCCTGATGGAGGCCGCGGGGGGGCGAGTCGGCGGTGCGCTTCTCGAAAGAGATGCGCGAGCCTAGCACCTCGAACTCGGAACCTGGAACCGGAACGCGGAACTACTTCAACGCGCGCGTCAACAGCTCGTGGAAGTGATGCACACCGTTCTCGCGAAGGACGGAATACCGTCCGCGGTGGTAGGTCCGCGAGCGCATCCCCCGGTGGACGGCCTCGCAGATCGCGATGTCCTCCTGCTGGACCTGGTCGGAGAACGCGAATGACCGCGCGAACTCTTCCGCGACCCCAGGGCTGTTGGGCTCCAGGACGTACCACTCGAAGCGCGTCAGCGTCCGCTCGGGTCCCAGCGGCAGGATGATGTTGGTCTGCAGGTTGTCGGGGTAGAGGTTGAGCATCAGATTGGGGAAGACCCAGTAGTACAGAGCCTCGGGCAAGGCTCCCTCGGCGAGGTTGCGGCGGTAGAGCGAGTCCTCGTTCTTGGAACGGATCGGGGCGTGCTGCTTGGAATGGTAGGGGGCGGTCTCGACGCGGTAGGCGCGGTAGTCGAGCTCCTTGAAGAGCTCCGGGTGCACGATCGGGATGTGGTATCCCTCGAGGTAGTTGTCCACGTAGACCTTCCAGTTGCAGGCGACCTCGTAGTCGTGCTTCTTGAAGAGGCGCATGTGCTGGAGGGGGAGCGCGGCCGTCTCTTCCGGGATCGAACCCAGCACGTCCTTGAGAGGCGGCGTGGCCGGGTCGAGGCACGCGAACAGGAACGGCCCCCAGGTTTCGACGCGGGCCGCAGGCAGATTCTGCTCCGACTTCTCGAAGCAGCGCACGCCGTCCCACTCCGGCGTGGTCAGGAGCCTTCCGTCGAGGCCGTAGGTCCAGCCGTGGTAGCCGCACATCAGCGACTTCCGGTGGCCGGATCCGCGCGCGACCGGGCCGGCGCGGTGGCGGCAGACGTTGGAGAAGGCGTGCAGGGCGCCGTCGTCGGCGCGCGTGACCACGAGAGGCTCGTCCGCGACGGTGCACGTGAAGTAGTCGCCGGCGAGGGCGACCTGCTCGGAGTGGCCGACGAGCTGCCAGGTGCGCGCGAAGATCCGGTCCTGCTCGCGCTGGAGCAGGGAGGGGTCGCGGTACCAGGACGAGGGGATCGTCTGCGCCGTGGAGAGGTCGGCATCGAACGTGAAATCGACGGCCATGGCTACTTCTCCCTGCGGCCTCCGCGCGCGCCCGTCGTCCGCCGCGGCGTGCGCGTCGCGATGGCGCTCTCCAGCAGCTGCAGGAACTGCTGAATGCGCGCCGCGGTCTTCTCGGCCCGGTTGCCCTGGCGCGAGAAGAGACCCGGGTCCAGCTCCTCCGTCAGCAGCGCGTCCTGGAAGCGCTCGACGGTCCACTCGATCATCGAGACGATCATCTCTTCGTCGATGTCGTCGCGGACCTCGCCGCGCTCGACACCCATGCGCACGAAGGCGGCGGTGCCGTAGGGATCGCGGTCCCGCAGGAAACGGTTGATCTCCTGGCGCAGCCGCAGGTCCGTGCCGTAGTTGCCGAGCAGCGCGACGCGGTAGGGTACCCAGTTCTCGCGCACCAGACGGTCGGTCCGGTCCAGCCAGTAGCGGAGGGTCTCGAAGAATCCTTTCGCTGTCACGGCCGGCGGCGCGTCGAGGTAAGCGGAGAAGGAGGCCACCGCCTTCTGGTAGGCCGCCAGAAACAGACCCTCCTTGCTCCCGAAGTGCTGGAAGACCGAACCCTTGGCGATCGAAAGCTCGCTGGCGATGTCCTCGATGCGGGCGGCGTGATAGCCGCGCTCGGCGAAATGCCGCATCGCCGTTTCGAGGATCCGCGCGCGCTTGGCCTCCGAGCGCGGACCCGTCAGGAACGGCGGCTGTCCGGGAGACGTGGAACGAAACTCGTTGGTTTTCATGACTTCGAGTCAGCATATGAAGATCATGCGGAGAAAGCAACCGTGGTAAGTTACGGCGGTCTGGATCTCCTCATATGACTAAAAGTCACGCTCGGGGGAGTCGGCCGTGGGACGCGGTCGTCGTCGGGGCGGGCCACAACGGTCTGACGGCGGCGGCGTACCTCGCGAAGTCGGGCCTCTCCACACTCGTGCTCGAACGCCGCCCGATCGTGGGAGGCGCGTGCGTGACCGAGGAGATCGCTCCCGGCTGCCGCGCGTCGACGACGTCCTACATCGCGAGCATGCTGCGCCCCGAAGTCATCCGCGACCTGGACCTGGCCGCGGAGGGGCTCCGGATGGTTCCGTGCGATCCGCTGCTCCTGGTGCCGTTTTCCGACGGCACGGCCGCGTCCTGGTGGTCCGATCGCGCGCGCACGGTCGAGGAGCTCGCGCGGCTGTCTCCGGCCGACGCGCGCACGTTCGTGCGCGTGGACGACGAATTGAAGCGCCTGGCGCGATACCTCCAGCCCTTCTTCCTCGAGCCACCGCCGGACGTCGGCGCCCGCGGCGTGGCCGGCCTCGTCGAGGCGCTGCGCGTGGGAAAGCGCTTCCGCGGAATCTCGGGGGACGAGATCGGGCGCATGGTCTCGTTTCTGACAGGGAGCCTCGGGGATTTCCTGGACCGCAACTACGAGTCCGAGAAGATCAAGACGCTATTTCTCGCCAACAATGTCTACGGGAAGCACGGCGGTCCGTACTCCCCGGGCACCGCGCTCGGACTGCTCTTTCATCTGCTTTCCGGTGGCGAGCACGAGCTGCAGGGCTTCTACGGGCACGTCATCGGCGGCATGGGGGCGATCACGCAGGCCATGGCCTCGGCCGCGCGGCGCCTCGGCGCCGAGATCCGGACGGGAGCCGCCGTCGCCCGCGTTGTGGTGCGCGACGCGCGGGCGCGCGGGGTCGTGCTCGAGAGCGGGGAAGAAATCTCCGCGCGCGTCGTCGTGTCGAACGCCGATCCCAAGCGTACGTTCCTCGGCCTGATCGAGCCGTCCGCGTTGCCGGAGGAGTTCCGCCGCGCGATTGCGGGCATCAAGATGGACGGGCCCTGCGCCAAGGTGAACCTCGTCCTCTCGGAGGAGCCGCGTCCGACCGCGATGCCGAAGGAGTTCACCCGGCCGCAGCGCTCCCTCTTCACGCTCGTTCCGTCGCTCGAGTTCGCCGAGCGCTGCTACGGAATCGCGCGCCAGGGAGAAATCCCGGAAGAGCTCTGGGTGGATTGCGTCGTCGCGACCAACGTGGACCCGTCGCTGGCCCCCGAGGGCCGCCACGTCATGACCTGCTTCGTGCAGTACGTGCCGTACCGTCTCCGCGAGGGAACGTGGGACGAGAAGCGCGAGCTTCTCGGCGACCGCGTCGTCCGGAAGATCGGCGAGTACGCTCCCAACGTCCCCAGCGCAGTCGTCGCGCGCCAGGTCCTCACGCCCCTCGACCTCGAGCGCACGTACGGCCTGACCGAGGGCAACATCTTTCACGGAGACCTGTCGCTCGAGCAGCTCTTCTTCCTGCGGCCGGTGTCGGGCTGGTCGCGGTATCGGACGCCGGTCGAAGGCCTCTATCTGTGCGGCGCCGGAGCGCATCCGGGCGGCGGGGTCACCGGCGCGCCCGGGCACAATGCGGCGCATCAGCTCCTGAGAGACTGGCGCCGGAGCGCGGCGTGAGCGCGCCGCTCCCGAAGACCGCCGATTACGTGATCCTCGGCGCCGGCGTGATGGGCGCTTCCACCGCGTTCCATCTCGCGCGCCGCAGGGCGGGCCGCGTTCTGGCGATCGACAAGAGCGACGTGGCGTCGGGCGGCAGCGGACGCTCCTCGGCGCTCGTGCGCATGCACTACAGCCATCCGCCGGAGGTGGACCTCGCGGCGAAGAGCCTGGAGATCTTCCGGACGTGGAAGGACTATGTCGGGCGGGACGGCGACTTCCGCCAGACGGGATTCGTCCGCATCGTCCCTGAGAAGGAGCTCGACCGCCTCGAGAAGAACGTCGCGATGCAGCGGGCGCACGGCGTGGACGCGCGTGTGGTGGACCGGCGGCAGCTTCAGGAGATCGTGCCGGACTGGAACCTCGACGACGTGCCTTCGGCGGCCTGGGAGCCGGGCTCCGGCTACGGCGACGGCGCCGGCGTGGCCAACGACTTCCTCGAGCGCGCGCGGGAGATGGGTGTGGAGTACCGGTCGCAGACGCGGGCGGTGCGTTTCTGCGTGGAGGCCGGCCGCATTCACGGGATCGAGACCGACCGTGGCGCCGTTGCGGCTCCCGTCGTGGTGGCGGCCGTGGGACCCTGGAGCCGGCCGCTCTTCGCCGCTGTCGGCTTCGACCTGCCCGTCGAGGGTGAATTCCACCAGGTCGCGATCCTGAAGAACCCGGCGAACCTGAAGGCGGCCGGCCCGGCCTGCATCGACGGGATCACCACGACGTACTTCCGCTCGGAGGTCGGCGGGCTGACTCTGGTCGGCGATTTCTGGGGCCAGCGCGGCGTGGACCCGGAATCCTTCGCCCGATCTGCATCGATGGAATCTCTCGCGACGCTCGTCGAACGCGTCGCGGGCCGCGTGCCCGCCCTCGCCGAAGCCGGGATCTGGCGCGGCGTCACTGGCGTCTACGACGTCAGCCCCGACTTCCGGCCGCTGATCGGGGAGATCCCGGGGATCGCGGGTCTCTACGTCGCGGCCGGCTTCTCCGGAATGGGATTCAAGATCTCGCCCGCCGTGGGTCTGACGATGTCGGAGCTGCTGCTGGACGGGCGCGCGGAGAGCGTGGACATCTCCAGCTTCGCGCCGGATCGCTTCGCGAAAGGCCGCCCGATCCATGCGGAGTTCGAATACGGCGACGAAGAGCCGACGGCGTACACGTGAAAAGTTCCAAGTTCCAGGTGCTTTACCACTGGGACCTGAAACCTGGAATCTGAAACCTGGAACGGTTGATTCAAGGAGGACCGTCCGAGTGAAGAAGAAGGGGATTCTCGAGAGGCTGGCGGATGGACCAGTGTTAGGCGACGGCGGGTACCTGCTGGAGTTGGAGAAGCGAGGCTGGGTGCGCGCCGGCCCGTTCACGCCCGAGGTCGCGTTGACGCGGCCCGACGCGCTGCGCGAGCTCCACGTCGAGTTTCGCGAGGCCGGAGCCGAGGTGCTCCAGGCGCTGACTTTTTACGCCAGCCGCGACAAGCTCGCCACGGTGGGTCTGGAAAACCGCCTCGAGGACCTCAATCGCGCCGCGGTCCGCATCGCCAGGGAGGTCGCCGGCGAGAAGTGCCTCGTTGCCGGAAACCTCTCGCTGACGTGGATGTACGAGCACGGCAGCCCGGCCTCCTACGAACGCGTGCGCCGGACGTTCGATGAGCAGCTCTCGGTCCAGGTCGAGGAAGGAATCGACTTCATCATCGGCGAGACCTACTCGTGGCTGGGAGAGGCGCTCCTCGCCGTGGAGAGCGCCAAGAAGACGGGCCTGCCTGTGATGGTCACGGTCTGCTTCGAGAACAAGCCGGTGACCTCCGACGGCCAGTCGCCGGCCAATGCCGCCAAGGCGCTCCAGGACGCCGGCGCCGACATCGTCGGCATCAACTGCCTGCGCGGGCCCGAGCACACGCTCGGCCTGATCGAGGAGATGCGCAAGGCCGTGTCCGGGTACGTCGCCTGCCAGCCGGTCGCCTACCGGACACCGGCGGAGAAGCCCGACTTCACGTGCCTTCCTCAGTTTCCGTTCGAGCTCGACCCTCTGCAGCTGACCCGCCGGGAGATGGCGCGTTGGGCCGAGCAGGCGCGCGACATCGGGATCAACTACATCGGATCCTGCTGCGGCTCGGTGCCCATCCACGTCCGGGAGATGGCGCGGGCCCTGGGAAAGGTCCCGCCGGACAGCCGCAAGTGGACGGTGGATTACTCCAAGCCGATGTCGGCCTACGAGTACTACCAGCACGAGGGGACCTGATCCGGCGCGTCGGCGGCCCGGCTATTTCGGGAGGAACTCCCGGATCCGTTCCTCCACGTAAGGGAAGAACGGATTGCAGTTGAGCCGCAGGAACTGGTCGAGCGAGACGTCGAGGACGCCCCGCTCGCCGCGCGGCGCGATCAGGCCGAGCCTCGGCCCGTAGCTGACCTTCATGTCCGGCTCGATCCCGAAGAGGGGATCGTTGGGCGTGAACGGCACCGCGAGGTGCGAGAGAGAAAAGATCTGCGGCGGCCAGCGCAGCCCGAGCGGCCGGACCTCGGCGCGCGTGGATCGCGGCTCGGCGATGCGGACGACCGCCTCGGGGGTGTCCGGCGCGGCGTTGGTGACGAGCGCGAGCCGGTAGGGCCTTCCGGAATTGCCGAAGATGGCGGCCACCTCGGCGTCGAAGGAGTGCTTCAGGAACGGCTCGACGACCGCGATCCGGTTCAGGTCGAAGAGGACGAGCTCGCTGCCGTTCTGAGGGAGATGAGCGAACAGGCGGTCGACCGTCGCCATCGTGATGACGGTCGAGTCCACCAGCGAGACGAACGCCAGGATCGGCGGCAGCTTCGCGATGTGGCCCGAGTCCGACGCGCGGCGGACTCCATCCTGAATGTACTTCGTCAGCTCCGCGGTCTGCTGCCCCGCGAACGCGGGAAACGAGTCGTACTTGAACGGGATGTACTCCGGCAGGACGTCCATCCACTTCGAGCGCGCGAAGTAGGGGATCCCACCGATCGACGCCACGACCCTCGCGAGGCCGGCGAAGGGCGAGACGCCGATCATCGGCGAGAACAGCAGCACGCGGTCGGGCCGGGGCAGCTTCTCGTCGTCGAGGGAGTCCAGGGCGTATTGCACCGAGAGCGCGCCGCCGTTGGAGTAGCCCGCGATGACAAATGGGACCTTGTCGCCGACTTTGCCGCGCACGTGACGCGCGCCGAGGCGCACGGCCGCGCGCCAGTCTTCCCAGCGCGCCTTCGTCAGCCCTCCGGGCACCGTGCCGTGGCCCGGCATCCGCAGGCAGAGCGCGTAGTAGCCGAGCGAGCGCAGGAGCTCGGCCTCGGCTTTCACGCTGTATGGCGCATCGGTCAGTCCGTGGACGAGCAGCGCTCCTCCGCGGATTTCGCCCTCGGGCGCGAGCTCGAAGGTGCGGTTCCAGTTTTTTTTGAAGCGCTCGGGGTTGATCGGGCTGTCCGGCCAGTAGCGGTTGAGCTCCGTGCGGTCTTCGGGTGCCGCGGCCGGCAGCACCTTCTCGTTCATCTCGCGAAAGACTTCGTCTTCCTTTTTCAGATAGTCCTGGAGCGTCCACGAATCGGTGATCTCCCGGGCCGTGACCTCGGAAGACAGGGCGTGATGCCAGGGCTTGAGCGGCGGAAGGCGGCGCGCCTCGAACGCCCGCGCGAAGAGCAGCGTCAGGAAGATCACCACCACGCTCGCGGCGCCGACCACGATCCACTTGAAGAGCCGCTTCAAGGCCCGCTTCATTTCTTATCCGGCAGGCCGGCGAAAGGCCGGATTTGTCCGCCGCCCAGCCAGGCCATGGCGAGGTCCGGCTCGGCGAACGCGCGCGCGACGCCGAACTGCGCGCCGCGGCGGCAGACGATCGCGACCCGGCGGCCGGCGAAGACCGGAGGCAGGAAATCCGGGGACGCGAAGGCGGAGACCTCGGGCGGTGTCGCCAGATATTCGAGGTCTCGAATGTCCATCAGCATCGGCATTCCGGGTTTCAACCGGGGGTCCTCAGAGATCGACCGTATCGCCGCGTTCGTCGAGGCGAAATCGTCGGGACCGAAGCCCCGAATCCGGGCCAGTGCTTCGCCGGGACGGACCTGAAGCTCGAAGGGCACGCTCTCGGGATCTTATCCTTCAGCTCTTCTTCCAGAAGAACTTCGGCGGCGGCTCTTCGCGCGGCCACAGCTTCTTCATCGTTTCGGCCTCCCAGACTTCACCGTTCTTGACGACCCAGCGGATCTGGACCGAGTTGTGGATGTCGTCGAGAGGATTGGCATCGAGAACCATGAAGTCCGCGAGCTTGCCGGTCTCGATCGAGCCCAGATCCGGCGCGAAGCCGATCTTGTCGGCGGCCAGAATCGTCGAGGCGCGCAGCGCTTCCATCGGCGTCATCGCGGAGCCCTTCGACGGTCCTCCCTCGCCGGCCATCGCCCAGAGCTCCCAGTGGGGTCCGAGTCCCTGGACCTGGCCGTGCGCTCCGAGGGACACGTTGCCGCCGGCGCGGAGCACCTCCGCCGCGCCGGTCGCGACGGTGGGGAAGTTGTACTCGGAGGGCCAGACCCACGGGTATCGGCGGGCTTTCGCGTCGATCACGTCGTGCGGCACGAAGCGGTTGAGCTTCGCGTCGTCGTGGGCGTTGTGCGTCTGCCAGTAGTACTCCTCGCCCCACGGCCCTCCGTAGGCGACGAGGAGGGTGGGCGTGTAGAAGGTCCCCGACTTCGCGACGAAATCCACGACGTCCTTGCCGAGACGGATCGGGAGCGCGTGCTCCCACGCTGTGAATCCGTCCAGGACCATCGACATGTCCGTCGGGACCTCTCCGTTGCCCTCGGCGGTCAGCAGCATGTGCTCGTCGCGGCAGGCCTCGGCGAAGTAGATCCGTTGCGAGCGCCGCGGCTGCTGGTAGACCTTGATCATGCGCGCGCCGTAGGCCTTCATGCGCCGAACCTGGTGCTTCGCGTCGTCGAGGTTGTTGACCTCGGCGAAGATGCCGGTCTGCTGGCCGCCGTAGAGAACGTCTCCCGACGAATAGACGCGGGGGCCGACCATCAGGCCGGCCTCGACCTGCTCACCCTGTGCAAAGACGTCGAGCGAGGGTGCGGAGGGGTCGTAGACGGTCGTCACGCCGTACGCGAGGTTCGCGAGGTACTCCCACTTCGCCTCGGGGAAGAGCTCGAAGCCCGAGTAGTGGAGGTGGGCGTGCGTGTCGATCAGGCCCGGAATGACGGTCTTGCCGGAGGCGTCGAACGTCCGCGCGCCGGCCGGCGCGGAGACGGAGCCCGACGGGCCCACGGCCGCGATGCGGTTGTCGGTCACGACGATGTCGGCGCTCGGCAGGACCTCGTCGCCTTTCATCGTGACCACGCGCGCGCCCTTCAGGACCCAGGAGCCCTGCGGAGCGGATCGCGGCATCGTGAGGGCGATCGGGATCGTCTGCGCCTTGGGGACCCTCGCCTCCTGGACCTTCTCCTTCTCTTTCTCTTCCTTTTCCTTCTCGGTCGAGGGCGCGTCCTTCTTCGCCTCTTCCTTCTTCGCCTTCTCCTCGGCCTTCTTGCGCTGCTCGCGCGCGAAGTCCAGGGCGCTCGACAGCGGCAGCCGGTAGAACGTGTTCCCCAGGGCCCACGTCATCGACTTTCCGCCGTCGGTCCAGCGCACGTAGCCACCGGCGTCGTCGGAGAGCCGGTAGACGGGAATCGCGCCCTCCTTCAGCCCGAGCTCGGGAGGCTCCTTCATCAGGATCCCGGGCAGCGGCGTGACGTACACGTTGTCGCGCGACGTGAAGACGACCCACGCGCCGTCGGGAGACGGCACGAGATCGTCCACCGCGGGAAAGCGCAGCCAGTGGCGCTCGTCGGTGCCGTCGAGGCGGATCGAGACGAGGTCGTTCTTCGGATCGTCGGTCGGCTTCTTCTGCTCGACCGGCTCGCGGTACCAGAGGCGCGCGCCATCTTCGGCCCAGAAGACCTCCGGATGGAACTTCAGGCCCGACCCTCCGAGCTTGACCGACTTGATCGGCTTGACGTCGCCGCCTTTGGCGTCGAGGAGTGCGATCTCGAAGAACTCCTCCTCCTCGGGCTGCCTTCCGCGAAACTCCAGCCCCGACCCGCGCAGGAGCGCGATCCGGTCACGCTTCGGCGACCATTCGGGATTGGCGTAGTGGCCGGGCGCGCGCGTGAGCTTCGTCGGCGTCGTGCCCGGTGTCGCGGGCGCTTTCCAGACGTGGCCGCCTTCGGCGTCGCTCCACGAGACGTAGACGATCCACTTGCCGTCTTCCGAGAAGGCCGGGGCGTATTCGCGGCGGGGAAGCGCGGCGTCGTCGCGGGTCAGGCGCTTGGGCGCGCCGACGGTCTGCGTGCCTGAGATCTCCTGCAGCCAGACGCGCCCGAACGCCTCGAACGTGATCCAGCGCCCGTCCGGCGACTGGTTCGGCCACCGGAGGATCTTCGCCTTGACCGGGCCGGTCTCGATCTTCTCCTGCCACGCCACGCGCGGGGCCGCCCACTGCTCGACCTCGGCGGTGAACGGGATGTCGGTGACGGTGCCCGACGCCATTTCGAGTTTCGCGAGCTTGCCCCTGTTCGAGAACACGAGGGACTTGCCGTCGGGCGTGAACGCGTAGCCCGGCCAGAGGTCGCCCTCGGTGAATCCCTCCATCTCGTCGCGGGTGACGCCGCGCGTCAGGATTCGCTCGGCGCCCGATGCGAGGTCGCGCGCCACGATGCATGTGTCGTCGTCGCGGCGGGACACGAACGTCAGCGTCTTGCCGTCGGGCGAGAGATTCGGCCGCACGGCGCCCCCGAAGCCGCCGGCCACCGGGAACGTCTCGGCGAGGTCGCGGTCGTATCGCCAGACCTGCCAGAGCCCGTCGGCGAGATTCGGCGTGTAGCTGAACTTGCGCAGGCGCGCCGAGAAGTAGATCGACTTCCCATCGCGCGAGGCCACGGCGCCGCCGGCGTTGCTGACGTCGTCCGAGGACGTCAGCTTGATGCCGCCGCCTCCGCCTTCGCGATGGTAGATCCAGAGCTCGATCGGCGGGATTCCCGCGCGCTTGCCATCCTCCTTGCGTGCGATGACGTACTGGCCGTCCGGCGTCCAGGCGGGGCTTCGCACGAAGGCATCCTTCTCGGTCGTGAGCGCCTGGGGCGCGGTTCCGTCGGCGCTCATCAGCCAGACGTTGTCGATGCCGCCGCGGTCGCTCGTAAACGCGATCGTCCGGCCGTCGGGCGAAAAGCGCGGCTGGCAGTCGTAGGCCGGCCCGGAGGTCAGGCGCGTCGCCGCGCCGCCGGCGATCGGAACGGAATAGATGTCGCCGAGGAGATCGAAGATGATCGTCTTTCCGTCCGGCGATACGTCGAGCGACGCCCACGTGGCCTCCGAGGTGGTGAACGTGATCTTGCGCGCGTCGGCGCGCGGCTTGTTGATGTCCGCGGCGACGTCGGCTTTCTTCTCCTTCTCCTTGTCCTTGTCGGTTTCCTTTTCCTGGGCGGGAGCGGGGTTAGTCAGAACCAGCGAGGCGATGAGCGCGAGTCCGCCGGGCCACGACCTCCGCATTGCTTGTCCTCCTGAGGGTTCGGAAAGAAGGCGGATTATCTCCCGCTCCTGCGCGCCGATGTCAAACGCGTGTCCGATTCAGCGACAATTTGTCCCAGCATGAAGCGGCGCGCGGAATTGGTCCTCGCCGGGACGGCCCTCGTCCTGTTCCTCTTCCGCGGCGCGCTCACGCTGGCGTTGCTCGAGCACCGCCCGGCCTCGCGGCCGGACCCCTCGGGCGAACCGATCCAGGTCCCGGATGCGAAGCCGGTGTTCGAGCAGCGTGCGGGCGGCAAGCGCTACCGTCTCTCGCCGCGGTTTCGGTGGGACGGCTCGGCCCGCGTCGTCGGAAACAGGTCTTACCGGTGGGGCGTCGCGGCCTCGCTGATCCCCGACGACCTCGCGCTGGCGTGGGGGCCGCTGGTCTCGCCGCCCTACGTCGGGCAGATCTCTTACAGTCAGTTCTCGAGGTTCTTCTTCTGGCGGT
>JBKOZO010000141.1:0-30164 GCA_046725935.1 Acidobacteriota bacterium
ACCGAGGCCGTCACCGCCGCCGGCGGCGCCGAGAGCGGAGCGCTCGCGACCGCGGCAGGAGCCGGAGCCGGCGCCTCGGCGCGAGCCGGCGCGGGCTCGGCCGGCGTCTCGACGTCGGCGGAGGCGACCGCGGTCGAATCGCTGAAGGCGACGGCCAGTCCCTGTCCGACCGAGCGCACGTCGACCCTGGCCTCCGCGCGGTGGGCGATGGAGAGACGGGTGATGCGCTTTCCGAGCTCGTCGAGCTCCTCGATCTTGATCGACTCGACGATGCCGCCGGTCGCCTTGGGCGTGACGAAGCCGTCGGCCGGCGCGGTGTCGCGCAGGTCCACGATCAGCAGATCCGGGCGGGGCTCGTAGGAGGTGTAGAGCAGCGGCGCGTTGGCCGAGAGAACGACGCGGGCGCCGTCGGCGTCCTGGTTGAGCGCGGCTTGGGTGATTTTCGCCGTGGCGGCGGGGGCGGTCGAGTTGCGGGGGGCGGCGGCCGGAGTCGTGGAGGCCGCGGCGACATCCGCGGCGCCCGTCGCGCCCTTGCCTCTCGAAGAGGAGCAGCCCACGGCGGCTGCCCATGCCAGCGCGAGCGCCGTGGCCGTCGCGGTTGCCCTGACTGCGATTCGCATCGTTCCTCCCGTCGCGCGGAAAAGCCGGTTGTCCCGAGTCGTCACTGCTTGACCGTCGCGTTGAGCTGCTTGGTCACTTCCCGAAACGGCTTCACGCTCTGCGGGTCGTTGAGGTTCTGCCGGAACGAGACCTCGTTGGGCCCGACGCGTGTGACTTCCCCGTCGTAGAGCAGATCGCCGGCGCGGATGAGGTAGCTCTTGTTGTCCGTCGCCCGGATCTGGGCGACGTAGCCGGCCTTGGTCTTCCAGATGCCGTGCACGACGAGATCGTCGATCGAGATCCCGGCGATTCCGGGGGGACGCTCGACGCCGCCGCGGTTCTGCTCGCGCACCAGCAGCGAGCGGAACGGATCCCGCCGGCCCGCGGGGTCGTAGGAGTAGGACCGGCCCTGCATGGCCGACTCGTCCTGATCGATCAAGCCCTGGCCCGGGCTCTCGGGCACCGGAGCGATCACGGCCTGCGGCGTCGGCGCCGGCGCCGCGGCGGTCGGGGCGTTCTTCGCCGGGGCCTGCGCACGCGCCACGGCGGCGGCCGCACAGAGCAGGACGAACACGGTCAAGCGCTTCATTCGATCCCTCGCCCTTCGGCCCGCGACTTGAGCGTCTCGGCGTTGGCCGCGGCCTTTCCCTTCGGAGGCGCGTTGGGATTCGGCGGAGCGCCCGCGCCCGAGGTGGCCGTGCCCTGTCCGGTCTCGTCGCCCGTGTAGATGAACGTCTTCGCGGTGAAGTTGGAAGCGATGGACTTGCCCGGCACGTTGTCGAGGCCCTTGATGTTCATGTCCTCGACGTTGACGATGCGGGAGAAACGGCTCATGCGGTCGAAGAAGAGAGCCAGGTTGTGGTACGTCCCCTCGACCTGGATGTCGATCGGCCACTCCGCATAGAACTCCTTCTGCACGAAGTCTCCCGGAGTGAACTTCTTCAGCGTGAAGTCGCCCTGGCGGGTCAGCGTCTCGATCCGCTTGATCAGCTCCTCGGTGTTGCGCTTGGACGGCAGGATCTGGAGGAGCTTGGAGAGCTCGAGCTCGAGCCGCTTGACCTCTTCGCGGAACTGCGCCAGCTTGCGCTCGGCCGCGCGGCCCTTCGCGATCTCCTGGTTGAGTCCGTCGAGTTCGGTCTTCTTGTTCCGGATCTCTTCCTGGAGCGGCTTGAAGTAGAACCAGTGCACGGCTCCGGCGAGCAGCGCGCCGATGAACACGCCGACGCCCAGGGCGTAGTACCAGGGCTTCTCTTCGACGTTGATGCCGAATACGGCCATGGCCTCAGGTCCTCGGCTTTCCGCCCGGCGCCGGAGTCGGTGCGCCGGCCGCCGTCGCGGCGGCGGTGCCTCCCGTCGCCGGCGTCTTGCCGTGCGTGAAGATCACCGTCATCTCCCAGGCGTAGATGCCCTGGGGGCCCGCTTCGCGGCCCAGGTTCTTGAAGACCGGTTCCGCGAAGTAGGGACTCTTCTTGAGGTTCTCGAGATAGGTGGCGACCGCGTTGGGCGAGAGCGTGCGGCCTCGCAGCGTGAGCTGGTCGCCCTGCATGACCATGTCGGTCAGCCAGACCAGGTCGGGCAGCGCCTTGGACACCTCGTCCATCAGGCGGACGGGGCCCTTCTGGTTCGTCTTGAGGTTGTTGATGAGGGCGATCTTGGCCTCGAGGCTTCGCTTCTTGTCCTCGTAGCCCTTGACCTCGTCGATGATCGACTTCAGGCGGGCGACTTCCTCGCGCGCCTTTCCGATCTCCTCGTCCAGGTGCCGCCGCTTGGAGGTCAGGACGAGGAACATCGTCCCGACGTAGATCAGGCCGAGAGCCAGGCCCCCGATGAGGAGGAGGTTGTTGAGCTTCGCCCCGGTCGGAAGGGCCGGTCCCTTCTTCTTGGCGGCGGCCGCCCTGGCCTCGGTGAGAAGGTTGATCCTGATCAAGCCGCTTCGTCCCCGACGTGCCGGATCGCGAGCCCGACGGCGACCGCCAGGCTGGGGGCGTTGTCGGTCAGCCACTCGCCCGAGACCGGCGCGCCCGCTATGTCGATCTGGCGGAACGGGTTCAGGATCTCGACCGGGATCGAGAACCGTTCCTTCAGCTGGGTGTCGAGGTTAACGACCCGCGAGGATCCTCCGGAAATGAAGAGCTGGTCGATCCGCTCCGTCGACGTCGTCGCGAGGAAGAAGTCGAACGTCTTCTGGAGCTCCTGCGCCAGGTCGTCCGAGACCGAACGCAGGATGGGCAGAATGTCCTGGATCGACTGATCGCCCGCCTTCTCGCCCTTCTTGAGCGCTTCGGCCTGGTCGAAAGAGAGCGAGAGCTGTTTCTGGATGGCGTCGGTGTACTGGTTGCCGCCGAACGAGATGTCGCGCCAGAAGATGGTGTTGGAGCCGGAGAGGATGTTGACGTTGGTGACGGAGGCTCCGATGTTCACCAGCGCCACGACCCGTCCGGGCTCCACGGGATAGTTCGCCTCGTACGCGTTCTGAAGGGCGAAGGCGTCCACGTCCACGAGGACCGGCGTCTTGCCCGCCTGGGTGATGACGCTGGTGTAGTCGCCGATCTTGTCCTTCTTCACCGCCACCAGTAGGACGTCCATCGTCTCGCCGCCGCCGGATTCGAGGACGACGTAGTCGAGGTTGACGTCATTGATGTCGAAGGGGACATATTGCTCGGCTTCCCAGCGGATCGACTCGGCCAGCTCCTCCGGGGACATGGCCGGCAGCGAGATCTTCTTGATGATGACGGAGTGGCCCGAGAGCGAGGTTCCGAAGTCCGGGTTGCGGACGTTCAAGGACGACACGATACGGTTGACCGTGTCGACGACCAGCGAGGAGTCCATGATGGCGCCGTCGACGATGGCCTCGGGCGACAGGGCCTCGAGTCCGGTCTTGACGAGTCGGTAGCCCCCGGCCTTCGAGTCCTTGAGTTCGACGAGCTTGATCGCCGAGGACCCGATATCCAGACCTACCAGATTCTTGGTCTTCTTAAACAGCACGCTTCGCCCCACCGAAAGAATTCAAACGGTTTCGGGCTTTGACCTATGGTTATTTCGGCTGGTTGTCAAAATAGCAAAAGGTTTTTCTCTAGTCAAGGAGAACAACGGAGAGAAACCGCCAGCCTAGAGTGAGTTAAGCCTGTCGGACTGGTGTGCGGAAGATCACGAACCGGAGTTCATTTCTTGCTTCCGAACGGCGACCGATGTAGGCTTCGCGGGTTTTTTCGACCAAACGGTCGCAAAGCGAGGGAAACGATGGCTCAGCACTGCCACTTCTGCGGAAAGATCCCGATGAGCGGGCACCGTGTCAGCCACGCGCACAACGTCAGCAACCGCAAGTGGCATGTGAACCTGAAGACCGTGCGCACCGTGGTCGGCGGCGTGTCGCACCGCGCGCAAGCGTGCACGCGCTGCATCCGCTCGGGCAAGGTCACGAAGCCCGCGCCGCGCCAGAAGACCAAGACCGCCTGATTCCGGCCGCGAAGCAGTTTGTCATCCCGAGGAGCAGAGCGACGAGGGATCCCGAGCTCGATCGCCTCAGTCGCAAATAAGTCCGGGATCCCTCGCTGCGCTCGGGATGACGCGCGACGGCTACGCTTCGCGCGTCACTCTCTCTCGCCCGCTTTCGGGACGTTGTACTTCCGCACGACGTCCTTGACTCCGCCGATGGCGCGGATGCGGCTGACGATCTTCTCGAGCTGCTTCAGATCCGACGTTTCGAGCGAGACGCTGACCGTGGCTTCGCGCGTCTCCTCGGCGCGCGCCTCGATCCGGCGGATGTTGGATCCCTCGCCCGCGATCGCCTGCGTCACGTCGGCGAGCAGGCCCGGCCGGTCTTCGGTGGCCACCTCCAGCTCGATCGCGTAGGAGGCCTTCTTCTCGCCCGCCCAGGCCACGTCGATCTGGCGGCCCGGATCGTAGAGAAGGTTCTTCACGTTGGGGCAGCTCTCGGAGTGCACGGAGACGCCGCGTCCCCGAGTCACGTAGCCAAGGATCTTTTCCCCGGGCACGGGATTGCAGCACTTGGCCAGCGTGGCGAGCAGATCGTTGTGCCCGACGACGACGATGTCCGGCGTGCCGAAGGGCAGGATCTTGCGGACGACCCGCGAGACCGCGGACTCCTTCTTCTCCCCTTCCGGCCGGGCGAGCTCCTCGGCCGGCACGAACCGCTCGAGGGCCGTCCTCGGAGCGAGCTTCCCGTACCCGATCGCCGCGAACAGATCCTCCGGCTTCGAGAAGCCCCACGTCGGGAGCTCCCGAGCCAGGCTGCCGTCGGCGCCGAGCTTCTTGATCGTGCGTTTGAACTTCTTCAGCTCCCGCTCGAGGAGGCGGCGACCGAGCTCCACGGCCTGGCGCTTTTCTTCCTCGTGGATGAAGTGCCGGATCTTGTGGCGGGCCCGGCTCGTCGCGACCGACGACAGCCAATCGCGCGAAGGCGTCTGATTGGGAGCCGTCAGGATTTCGACGATGTCGCCGCTCTGGAGCGGCGTGCGGAGCGGCACCAGCTTTCCGTTGACCCGCGCGCCCACGCACCGGTGCCCGACGTCCGTGTGCACCCGATAGGCGAAGTCGATCGGGGTGGCTCCGCGCGGGAACGCGAAGACCTCGCCCTTCGGTGTGAAGGTGTAGACCTCGTCGGGGTAGAGGTCCACCTTGAGCGAAGACAGGAACTGGCGCGGATCCGACACCTCGCTCTGCCAGTCCACGAGCTGGCGGAGCCACTGGAACCGGGCGTCGTCGGCGTGGGGCCCCATGCGCCCCTCCTTGTACTTCCAGTGGGCCGCGATTCCCCGCTCGGCGATCAGGTCCATCTCCCGCGTCCGGATCTGGATCTCGAAAGGCTGGCCGGCCTCGCCGATCACCGTCGTGTGGAGCGACTGGTAGAAGTTCGGCTTCGGCATGGCGATGTAGTCTTTGATGCGGCCGGGCATCGGGCGCCAGAGCTGGTGGACCATCCCCAGCGCAGCGTAGCAGTCCCTCGTCTCGGGCACGACGATGCGGAAAGCCAGAATGTCGTACAGCTGCGCCGCTTCCACCCCCGTCCGCTTCATCTTCAGCCAGATGGAGTAGTAGCGCTTCATGCGGCTCGACACGTCGGCGGTGATCCCGGCGTCGGTCAGCCGTGCGTCGATCCGGCGGCGGATCTCCCCCGTCATCGCCTCGGAAACCTTCATGCGGCGCGCCACCTCGCGCGCGACCCGCTCGTGCTCCTCCGGCTCGAGGTAGAGGAAGGCGAGGTCCTCCAGCTCTCCCTTCACGCTCCCCATGCCGAGGCGGTGCGCGATCGGAGCGTAGATGTCGAGCGTCTCTCGGGCGACCTCGCGCCGGCGGGCCTCGGGGAGGAAGCCCAGGGTGCGCATGTTGTGGAGTCGGTCGGCCAACTTGACCATCACGACCCGCAGGTCGGAGATCATGGCCAGGATCATCTTGCGGAAGGTCTCGGCCTGCTCCTCCTCCCGCGACACGTACGAGAACTTTCCGATCTTGGTCAGGCCGTCGACGAGCTCGGCGACCTCCGGGCCGAACTGTTGGGCGACCGCCTCCCTCGAGGTCAGCGTGTCTTCGAGAACGTCGTGGAGCAGGCCCACCACGATCGAGACGTCGTCGGCCTTCAGGTCCGCCAGGATCGAAGCGACGTTCAGAGGATGGACCAGGTACGGCTCTCCGGAACGGCGGACCTGGCCGCGGTGCTCCCGGGCCGAGAAGACGTAGGCGCGACGCAGGAGGTCCTGGTCGCAGTTGGGGTTGTACGCCTCGACCTTCTCGAGGATTTCCTCGAAGTGGATCATGCCGCCGTCAAGAGTACGGCGATCTCAGGAAGGAGGCAAAAGGGCGGTCGGCTTGGTTAGCGGCCTTTCTGCTTCTTCTTCCCCGTGGGCGCGGTCGGCTGGGCGGGCTGCACCGGCTCGGCCTTCACCGGGGCCGGAACGACGGCGAGCTTGCGGCGATTCTTGAAGTCCTTCCAGATGACGACGATCGCGGCCGCTACGTAGATCGAGGAGTAGGTGCCGACGATGATGCCGATGATCAGCGTCAGGGCGAACGTGTTGAGGACCTCGCCGCCCAGGAAGTACAACGCGATGACGACGAGCATCGTCGCTCCCGAGGTCAGGATCGTCCGCGACAGCGTCTGGTTGATCGACCGGTTGATGACGGTGTCCAGCGGCTCCTTCTTGGGCGTCTTCAGGTTCTCGCGGACCCGGTCGTAGACGACGACGGTGTCGTTGACGGAGTATCCGACCAGGGTCAGCAGCGCCGCCACGACGATGAGGTTGAACTCGCGGCCGAGCAGGGCGAGGAGTCCCACGGTGATCAGAGTGTCGTGGACGAGCGCCACGATCGCACCCACGCCGAAGGGAACCGAGCGGAAGCGGAACGCGATGTAGACCAGCATGCCGATCGTGGACCACACGATCGCGTAGAGGGCCTTCTTCTGGAGGTCCTTACCGACCTGGGGTCCGACGTTTTCGGCGGAGAGCACCACGAAGGGGCCCGCCACCGTGTTGGACTGGATCCATGCCTTCGCCGCCGCCGAGACGCCCTCGGTCGCCGCCGCGTCCGCGGGCGAATGGAAGAGGCCGAGCTCCGAACGGTGCGCGATGATCTTTTCCGCGACCTGCGTGTAGTAGGCGTTCGGGTCCGTGTCGGAGCGTCCCGCGACCCGGTCCGGATCGGCCGCGGCGATGCGGGCCGCCAGCGTGGCCTTGCCCTCCGAGTTGATGTCGATCTTGTTCGGGTCGGCCGGCGCCTCCAGGCCCTGCCGCAGGATCTTCGTGACCTCGCCGACGACGTCGCGGCCTTCCGTCGCCTGCTGCTGGACGCGGACCAGGACCGAGTTCTTCTCGGGAGCCTCGTAGCGCTGGATCCCGATCTCGCCGAGGCCCGAGCCGTCGAGCAGGGTCCGGAGCTTGTCGATGTCGGGCTTCTGGGCGAAGCGGACGGCGATCTGCGTGCCGCCCGAGAAGTCGATGCCGAACTTCAGACCCTTCTGGACGAAGATCGTGAAGATCCCGACGGCGATCAGCGCCCAGGAGGCGCCGATAGCCCACCACTTGTACTTGAGGAAGTCGATGTTGGTTTGCCGGAAAAGCTCCATCTCTCTCTTCCTCTCAGATCGAAACGGCGTCGATGTGCTGCCGACGCCCGTACTCGAGCTCGAAGATCGTGTGCGAGACGAACACCGCGGTGAACATGGAAATGAGCAGACCGATGATCAGGGTCACGGCGAAGCCCTTGACGGGTCCCGTGCCGAACTGGAGCAGGAACAGGGCCGAGATGATCGTGGTGGCATGGGTGTCGACGATCGTGGCGAACGCCTTCGAAAACCCGTTCTCGATGGCCGCGCGCGGAGCGCGTCCGCTGCGAAGCTCCTCGCGAATGCGCTCGAACACCAGCACGTTCGAGTCCACCGCCATACCGATGGTCAGGATGAATCCCGCGATGCCGGGAAGCGTCAGGGTCGCCTCGAACACCGCCATCGCCGCGGCCAGCAGGACCGCGTTCAGGATCAGGGCGATGATCGCGTTCCATCCGGCGCGCCGGTAGTAGAGCGCCATGGCCACGAAAACGAGCACGGCTCCCACCACCGAAGCCGTGATGCCCTTGCGAATCGAGTCGAGTCCGAGAGACGGACCCACTGTCCGTTCCTCGAGGTAGGTCAGGCCCGCCGGCAGCGCGCCCGCGCGCAGGACCAGCGCGAGGTCGTTGGCCTCCTCGGGCGAGAACGTTCCCTCGATGACGCCCTGGTCCGTGATGCGATCCTTGATGCTCGGAGCCGACTGGGCCCGGTTGTCCAGGATGATCGCCAGCCTCTTGCCGATGTTCGCCCCGGTGGCCGCGCCGAACTTCTGCGAGCCGCCGGCCGTCAGGAAGAAGGTCACGGAGTGCGAGCCGAACTGCCCCTGCGTGGGCCGGGCGTTCTTCAGGTCGCGCCCGGTGATCACGGCCTGGCGGCGCACCACGTAGTAGGACCTCTCGCGGCTGCCGGCCTCGGCCTTTGCCTCGACCAGTTTGAACTGGTCGGGGATCTTGCCCCCCGGGTAGTTCGCCGTCAGCGCCTCCTGGGTCGAGGGACCGGCCTCCACCAGCGAAAGCTCGAGGAAGGCGGTGTTCTTGATCAGGTCCTTCACGCGCTTGGGGTCGTCGATGCCGGGGAGCTGGACGAGAATGCGGTCCTTCCCCTGCCGCGCGATCAGCGGCTCCGAGACGCCGAACTCGTCGACGCGATTGCGGATGGTCTCCAGGGCCTGGGCCACCGCGTTGTCCTCGATCTGCCGGCGCGCCACGTCCTTGAGCGTGAACGTCCACTTTCCGCCGGCGGTCGAGTAGGTCCATTCCGACAGGAAGCGCTTGGAGATGTCTTCGAGCTTCGCCTGGTCGGTCTCGCTCGTGACCGCCACCGCGAAGGACGTGTCCGTCGGCAGCTCGATTGAGCCGATCTTCGCGTCCTTCGTCTCGGTTTTGAGAAGCTCGACCGCGTCGTCGCGCTCGGCCTTGAGGGCGTCGGCGGTGTTGACCTGGAGGACCAGATGGATTCCCCCGCGCAGGTCGAGTCCCAGCTTGATCGCCTTCTTGAGGGCGTCCTTGAGAGTCGGGGAGCCCGGACCCGCCCATTCCTTCCGGGCGTGCGAGTAACCGACGAGCACGTACCCGCCGATGGCGCCCGCGAGCACCAGGAGGATCAGCAGAACCCGCCACTGGATCTTCTTGCCCAAACCTGCCTCCAAAAAAAGAACGCCGGAGTCTACAGGATTGAGTCTGTGGTTTCTAGTTTGTGGTCTCTCGTCGGAACGCGGTTGGATCCCCAGGGAACCACAAACCACGGACCACGAACCACGAACTGGTTAAGTGGTTGGCGTAGCTGTAGTTGCTTCCGGCTCCCCGGCCAGCCCCGCGATCGCGCTGCGCAGCACTTTGATCTTCGTGTTGTCCGAGATTTCGAGAATCACGAAGCCGTGCTGCTCGTCGAACGCCCGGATGCGCCCGAAGATCCCGCCGGTGGTGATGACCTCGTCGCCCTTCTGCAGCTTCGAGAGCATCTCCTGCGTCTTGCGCTGCTTCTTCCGCATCGGCGCGATCAGCAGGAAATAGAAGATGACGAAGATGAAGATCATCGGGAGGAACTGGACGAGCCCTCCCGCCGCGCCTCCCGGCCCCCCCGGCGCGGTCTGCAACAGTTCCATCATGGCGGCGGCATCATACAAGACTCGCGAGTCATCCCGAGCGCAGCGAGGGATCCCGAGCTCGACCGGCGACCGGCAATCGAGTCCGGGATCGCTCGGGCCGAGGCCCTCGGGATGACGGCTATTCCGGCTTGGAGAAGGGCAGGGGCTCGGTCCTCGGCGGCATCGCCTTCTTCGCGGCCTCCACCCGGTCCCAGAATCTCAGGAAGTTCTCGCCCAGCACGCCGCGGATCTCGTCGTCGGAGTGGCCGCGCCGCAGGAGCTCCTCCGTCAGCCTGGGCAGCTTGGACACGTCCTCCAGCCCGGCGGGCGGATCGTCGATCCCGTCGAAGTCGGTGCCCAGGCCGACGGACTGCGGACCGCCGATCTTCATGACGTGCTCGATGTGATCGGCGGCCTTCGACCAGTCGGCGTCGGGATAGTGGATCGTCTTCAAGACCTTGCGGACCTCCTCGTCGCGCTTCTTCGGATCGTCCTTGAGCCGTTCGTTGATCTCGGCGACCTGAGGCGCGAGCGCCGCGCGGGCCGCGAGGTACGCGTCGACCGACTTCTGGTCCAGGAACAGCGTGCTGACGTTGACCATCACGACGCCGCCCCTGGCCGCGACCGCGCGGATCTGCTCGTCCGTCATGTTCCGGGGGATGTTCGAGAGCGCCCGGCAGGAGGAGTGCGAGGCGAACACCGGCGCCTTCGAGACGGCGATCGCGTCGGCCATCGTCTTCTCGGAGACGTGCGACACGTCCACGAGCATGCCGAGCCGGTTCATCTCGAGGACGACCTCCTTGCCGAAGTCCGTCAGGCCGCCGTGCACGGCGTACGATTTCGGGTCGAAGTCCATGCGGAAGAAGTTGCCCGAGGAGTCCGCCCAGTCGTTGGTGTTGGTGTGCGTCAGCGTCATGTAACGCACTCCCAGCCGGTAGAACGCCGAGAGGGCCCCGAGCGAGTTCTCGATGGCGTGGCCGCCCTCGATGCCGATGAGGATCGCGATCTTCCCGTCCTTCTTGGCCTTCCGGATTCCGGCCACCGAATCCGCGAAGACGAGGTCGGCCGGATGGTCGTCGGCGATCGAGTGGATCAGATCGATGAACTCGAGGGCCTTCTTCGCCGAGCCCCCCGATTTCGCGTAGTCGGCGCTGACGTACGCGGCGAGGAACGGCGCCGTGACGCCTCCCTCCTTCCAGCGCGGGATGTCGACGTGGCCGACGGTGTTGCGGACGGAAAGATCGATCCACTTCTCCTGGAGCGCTTCAGGAACGTCCTCGTGTGTGTCCACGACGATGGAGCTCTTGTGGAGCCGGAGCGCGTGCTCCTTGAGGTCGTCGGCGCAGACGAAAGCGGAGGCGGCGGCGAGCGCCAGGATTCCGGCGAGTTTTTTCATGCGCGGGAGGCTATAACGAGCGGGCGCCGGGGCCTACTGCGGTGAGATCGCGGCCCGGCCTTTCCGGAGGACGTACTTCTGGATCTTGCCGGTCGCCGTCTTCGGGAGCTCGCCGAGGAACGTCACGCCCTTGGGCGTCTTGAAGCCCGCGAGCCGTTCACGAGCGAAGCCGAGCAGGTCCTCCTCCGTCACGTCCGCGCCCGCCCGGAGGACGACGAAGGCGTGCGGAACCTCTCCCCATTTCTGGTGCGGAACGCCCACGACCGCGGCCTCCAGCACGCCGGGATGGCGCAGCAGAGCGCCTTCGACCTCGACCGACGAAACGTTCTCGCCGCCGCTGATGATGACGTCCTTGAAACGGTCCCGGATCTGGATGTACCCATCCGGATGCACGACCGCGGCATCGCCGCTGTGGAACCAGCCCCCGCGCATCGCAGCCGCGGTGGCGCCGGGATCGCGGTAGTAGCCGTCCATGACGACGTTGCCCCGCACGACGATCTCGCCAATCGTTTGGCCGTCGGCGGGGACTTCACGGTCCTCCGGGTCCACGACCCGGACCTCGCCCGAGGTCAGAAGCTCCACGCCCTGCCGCGCCTTGACGACGCAGCGCTCGGAGGCCCCGAGCGTCCCGTGTTCGGGCCGCGGCTCGCAGACCGTGATGAACGGCGAGGTCTCGGTCAGGCCGTAGACCTGCGTGATCGTCCAGCCGAACTCCCCCTCCACACGCTCGATCGTCGCCGCGGCGGGAGGAGCTCCCGCCGTCAGCACGCGCACGCCCCGCGGAACCGTTCCGCGCGCACTCTCGGGGGCCCCGGCCACGCCGATGAGGACGGTCGGTGCCGCGCAGAGCATCGTCACGTGCTCGCGGCCGATCGCGTCGAAGACGGCCGCCGGCTCCACCCTGCGAAGACACACGTGTGCCGCGCCCGCGGCCGTGACCGTCCACACGAACGTCCAACCGTTGGCGTGGAACATCGGAAGCGTCCAGAGGTAGCGGTCCTCGACGCCCATGGGATGGTGGAGCAGCGTTCCGACGACGTTGGCCCACGCGTTGCGGTGCGTGATCATCACGCCCTTGGGACGGGCGGTCGTTCCGCTGGTGTAGTTGATCGAGATCCGGTCGCGCTCGGCGATCGAGGCCGGCGCGAACTCCGCCGGCGCGAGGGCGAGCTCGGCCTCGTAGTCGAGCCAGCCCTCCCGCGGACCGTCGAGACAGACGCGGTGCTCCAGGGCCGGCAAGCGTTCGCGGATCTTCTCCACGAGCACGGCGGTCTCGGCGTTCGCGCAGACGGCGCGCGCGCCGCTGTGCTCCAGGATGTACGCGATGTCGTCGGCCGTCAGCCGGTGGTTGATGGGGACGAGCGTCGCCCCGATCTGCGGCACCGCGTAGTACTGCTCGAGGTGACCGTGCGTGTTGTACGCGATCGTCGCCACGCGATCGCCGGGCCGGACCCCGAGCCGCTGGAGCGCCGCGGACCATCGGTCGCAACGCTCGAAGAACTCGCGATAGGTGAAGCGACGCGAGCCGTCCACGACGGCCTCCCGATCCGGGTGCAGCCGACGTGTGCGCCGCGCGAACTCCAGAGGCGTGAGCGGGACTTCCAGATCCCCTCCGCTGCGGAGGGGGATGTTATCGCCGGCTTCGCGCGCCGGCTACGGCGCCGGGCAGGGCGCGCCGGCGGCCACCCACGTCCGGAAAGCCGCTACGAATTCGTCGTGGGGAACCGGCACCGCCGCTCGTCCGGTTCCCGGGCTCCAGCCCCAGAGGACGAGCTTGTCCTCCGCGACGTGATGATCGAGCGCGGCAAAATCCTTGCCGCCGTTCTTTTTCGGGTCCTTGACTGTGCGGCAGAGATCGCCGGAGGAGAGTCCGATGAAAACCATCTTCTGATCCGGCGGCGGGAGGTGCCAGTTCGGCGCTCCCGGAGGCATGTTCGCTCCGTAGGAAGCCGGAGGATTCGACGCGCCGTGGCAGGTCCCGCAGGCGAGGCCCGGCGAACCCTTTCCATCCGGACCCCGCAGGACGTTCTGCGCGTGCGTCAGGCCGGCGTCGAACTGGAGCGGCGCATCGCCCGGGATGTGGCAATTCTGGCAGCGAGGGTGTTGGAGAACGGCTCGGACCTTCTCGAAGGCGGCCAGGCCTTCCCGCTCCGACGGCTGGGGCGGCGCCGAAGCGAGCACCGCGGCGACGGCCACTCCGGCGGCCGCGAGAAACGGGACCGCGCGCCTCATGCGAGCCTCAGCGGCAGCGACCGCAGGCGCTTGCCGGTCGCGGCAAAGACGGCGTTGGCGACGGCCGGAGCAATCGGAGGTGTCCCGGGCTCGCCCACGCCGCCGGACTTCTCCGCGCTGTCGGCGATGTGCACCTCGATTTTCGGCATCTCGTTCATGCGCAGGATTGGATAGTCGTGGAAGTTGGATTGCCGGACGCGGCCACCCTGGATTCCGATCTCTCCGTAGAGCGCGGCCGACAAACCGAAGACGATGCCCGATTCGATCTGCGCCCTCACGCCCGCGGGGTTGATGCAGATGCCGCAGTCGATCGCGGCGACGACACGGTGCACGCGGATCCGGCCGCTCTCGACCGAGACGTCGGCGACTTCGGCGACGTAGCTCTCGAAAGAATGGTGGACCGCGAACCCCCGATACTGGCCCGGCGGCGGCGCGGCTCCGGCCTTCGCCAGTGCGAGCTCCAGCACGCCGCGATGGCGCGGAGCCTTCGCCGCGTCGTAGAGCCGGCGCCGATAGTCGGCGGGCGTCTGACCGGCCGCCGCCGCGAGCTCGTCCACGAACGTCTCCATGACGTAGGCGGTGTGCGTGTGGCCGACCGAGCGCCACCAGAGCACCGGCACCGTGTTCTTCGTGGAATGCAGGCCGACGAAGTGATGCGGCGTGGCCTCGACGTAGGGCGAGTCCTCGACTCCCTCGACCGAGGTCTCGTCCACGCCTTCCCGGATCATCGCGGCGAAGGGCGTGCCCTCCAGGATCGACTGTCCCACGATCTGCTGGCGCCAGGCCGCGGGCATCCCGTCCGGCCCGAGCCCGGCGCTCAACCGGTGCGCCCACATGGGCCGGTAGTAGCCGCCCCGCATGTCGTCCTCGCGCGTCCAGACGACCTTGACCGGCATTCGCGAGGCCTTCGCCACGTGCACGGCCTCGGAGGCGAAGTCGTTGGTGGGCGTCGCGCGCCGTCCGAATCCGCCGCCGAGAAACGTCGTGTGCAGCGTGACCTGCTCGGGCTTCAAGCCCGTGATCCGGGCGGCCGCCGCCTGGTCTCCGGTCTGAAACTGGGTCCCCGCCCAGATCTCGCAGGAGTCGGGTCCGACCCGGGCGGTGCAGTTCATCGGCTCCATGGGGGCGTGCGCGAGGTAGGGAAACGCGTACTCGGCCTCGACGCGCGTCTTCGCCGAATCGAGCGCCGCAACGACGTCGCCGGCCCGCTTCACTTTCAGGCCGTCCTTGAGGGCGAGCTCGCGATAGGTCTCCGCCTGTTTGGAAGTGTCGAGGTCGGGGAGCGGCCCGAGGTCCCAATCCACCTCCAGTGCATCGCGCCCGACCTTGGCGGCCCAGAAGTGGTCGGCGACGACGGCCACGCCCGATGGCACCTGCACGACCGCGCGCACACCCGGAACGGCCTTTGCCTTCTCGGCGCGGAAGCTCTTGACCGTGCCGCCGAAGACCGGGGAGCGCGCGATGAGCGCGGTCTTCAAGCCGCGGAACTGGACGTCCATACCAAACTGCGCTTTGCCGGTCACCTTCTGCGGGGAGTCCAGACGCTTGGTCGGCTTGCCCAGGATCTTCCAGTCCTTCCGGTCCTTCAGCTTCACGGAAACCGGAGGCTTGCGGCCTTGCGCGGCCTTCGCGAGCGCGCCGAAGGACGCCCGGCGATCACCCGAAACGACGAAACCCTTCTCGGCCCGGCATGCGGAAGGCTCGACCTTCCACTGTTGCGCCGCGGCGGCGATCAGCATCTCTCGAGCCATGGCGCCGACCTGGCGGTACCGATCGAGCTCCGACCAGGTCGTCGTCGAGCCGCCGGTCATCTGGGAGTGATACGCGGTGTGGAAGTAGGCCGGCGCCGCCGGGGCGTGCTCGACCCGGATCTTCGACCAGTCGCACTCGAGCTCTTCGGCGACCATCATGGGCAGCGTCGTCCAGATGCCCTGCCCCATCTCGGAATGAGCGAGGAGCACGGTGACGGTATCGTCGGCGCCGATGCGGAGGAACGCGTCGGGCGGCGGAAGGACCGCGGGCGTCGCGGCCGCCTGCAGCGCGGGGAGCCGCCCCTTCGACGCGACCGCGAAGCCGATCACGAGGCCCGTGGAAGTCTTGAGGAAACCCCGTCGCGAGACGCCGGCCGGGGCGCTCACGCCTTGTCTCCCGCGGCGGGCATCGCCGCGGCCATGTGCACCGCTTCGCGGATGCGCTGGTACGTCCCGCAGCGGCAGAGGCTCGCCGAGAGCGCGGCGTCGATGTCGGCGTCGGTCGGCTTCGGGGTGATCTTCAGCAGCGCCGCCGTCGCCATGATCTGGCCGGGCTGGCAGTACCCGCACTGCACCACGTCGGCCTCGATCCAGGCCCGCTGCACGGGGTGAAGGCCCGAGGCGCCGAGGCCCTCGATCGTCGTCACCGCTCGGTTCCCGACCTCGGATACCGGCAGGACGCAGGAACGGTGCGCCTCGCCATCGAGGTGCACCGTGCACGCCCCGCACTGCGCCATGCCGCAGCCGTACTTGGTGCCCGTCAATCCGAGCAAATCCCGCAGGACCCAGAGCAGCGGCATGTCCTCCGGCGCGTCGACCTCGTGGACTTTGCCGTTGACGTTGAGCTTCATGGTCCTCCCTCGTTCTGTCTCGGACCTGAATGCAACTAATCCGCCAGCAGGCGCCGAGATTCAGGCCCCGTCGGGTATTTTTTCCTCCGGTGGCGTCGCCAATGCCGCCAGGCGGCCCTGCGCGATCGCCTCGCGCATCTCCTTCATCCAGCCCAGGTAGAAGAAGACGTTGTGGATCGACAGGAGCATGGGGGCCGAAAAATCCTTCAGCACGAAGAGATTTCGGAGGTAGGCGCGGCTGTGGCGGCGGCACACGGGGCAGGCGCATTCGGGATCCAAAGGCGCGAGGTCCTCCTTGAAGCGTTCGTGCTTGATGGCGATCTCCCCGCGCCGCGTGTAGACGTGCCCCATGCGTCCGTTGCGCGTCGGCAGCACGCAGTCGAAGAGGTCGACACCGGCGCGAACCGAAGCGAGCAGGTCCGCGGGAGTGCCCACGCCCATCAGGTATCGGGGTTTCCCCTCGGGAAGCAGCGAGGCGGTCGCCCCCGTGACCTCGCGGATCGCCTCCTTCGACTCGCCGACGGCCACGCCGCCGATCGCATAACCCGGAAAGTCGAGCGTCACCAGGGCTTCGGCGCATCGCCGGCGCAGGTCGTCGAAGGTTCCTCCCTGGACGATGCCGAAAAGAATTCCGGGGCCGCCGTAGGCGCGGCGGCAGCGCTCGGCCCAGGCCAGCGTGAGGCGGCAGGCTTCCGCGATCTCCGGCTTCTCCGACGGGAGCGGCGGGCAGACGTCGAGAGCCATCGCGACGTCCACGCCGAAGCCCGCCTGGAGCTCCATCGCCGCTTCCGGCGTCAGGAAGTGCTTCGTGCCGTCCTCGGGTGCGCGGAACTCGACGCCGTCCTCGGTGATGCGCCGGTGCGAGGAGAGGCTCATCACCTGGAAACCGCCGGAGTCGGTCAGGATCGCGCGCGGCCAACCCGTGTACGCGTGGAGTCCTCCGGCCTTCTCGATCGTCGCGCGGCCCGGACGGGCCATCAGGTGATACGTGTTCGCCAGAACGACGCGGCAGTCCCACGCTTCCAGGAGGTCGAACGAGACTCCCTTGACCGCGCCCCGCGTGCCGACGGGCATGAAGCACGGAGTTTCGATCTCGGCGTGAAGCGTGCGAAGGCGCCCCCTCCGGGCGGAGGAGGACGGATCGCGCGCCTCGATGGAGAACAAGTCCGCTAGAAGTGGACGCGCACGCCCGCCGACGCGCCGAGCATCTCGCGGTCGGGATTCTTGTAGTTGAAGCCTCCGGTCGGCCCCCACAGGACCGCCAGATCGACCGAGAAGACCGGAATGCCGAACCCGAGACCCGCCGTGTACGCCCAGGTGGGACTCGCGGCCGCGAAGTCGCGCATCGCGCCGAGGCGAAACGCGAAGAGGGGAATCTTGACCTCGGCGCCGAGCGACATCTGCTGGCTCTTCGCGCCAGGGGCCAGCGTGTCGCTCTTGATGAAGTCGCCGTCGGCCGCAAGATTCAGGAAAGAAAGAACCGAGACGGATACGCCTCCCCGCACCTGTCGCGGCAGCGGAACCGAGCCCGGCGAGCCCAGCACGTCGGCGACGGAAAAGTGCGGTTGGTTGAGAGACGTGCCTACGACGCCGAGCTTGACAATGCCGAAGTTCAGGCGCGCGCCGGCATCGAAGGCGAACTTGTTGGTCGTCCGCGCGTTCTGCTCGAAGGCGTCGTGGAGCAGCTCCGAGAGATCGGTGCCCGTGCAGGGCTCGGTGAATGCGCCGCACCGCGCGAAGTACGTGATGCCCGAGACGTATCGGGCAGCGCCGCCGATCTCGAGCATGTTGTCCAGCAGCCCGAATCCGTAGGCCACGCGGATCTCGCGCGCCGACAGGCCCACGAGATTGAGACCCGTCGCGTTGAACTCCAAGCCGTTGTCGGGGCCCCCCCCAGGAATGATGTGCGTCAGATCGATGACCGGATAGATGCCCGCGTAAGGCACGTCGCCGATCGAAACCGCGAAACCCTTGTAGGAGGCGACCAGGCCGGCGACACCCGACCCTACGACCGACGTGCCGGGCCGCGCCAGGTTGACGATGCCGCCGATGAGGACCGGGACCAAGTCGGGACGGTCGCCGTTGGCAATCTCGTCGAACGGGAGATCGCTGAGGGTGACGAGCGTGCCCACCAGGTTGTTGCGGTTCTGCGCCGCGAAGCTGCCGAGGAGCTGGAAATCCCAACCCTTCAGGCCGGCCAGCGCGGCCGGGTTGGCCCAGGTTGCCGAGTTGTCGGATACGCCGGCGACCTCGGCGCCCCCCATGCCCATCGCGCGAGGCCCCGCCCATGGGAACTGGGCGAGGAGCGCCGTCGAGAGCGTCCAGAAGCCGATTCCGAGGAGCAAAATCGTGCGGCGCGCATGGCGCGTCATGGCGGGCGATCTTAGCATCCGGTTTCGGTTGACCCTTGAAAACACGCGTGCTAGGTTTGGCCGCCTTTCGAGGGGGAAATGCCCGATCTCGGCAAAAAGTTCGAGTGCTTTAACTGCCACACGAAGTTCTACAACCTCGGCAAGCCCGAAGCGATCTGCCCCAAGTGCGGAGCCAACCAGAAGCACGCGAAGTCCGACGACGCGCCGCCTCCGGCGCCGCGCCCTCCGCGCCGCTCGGCGCTCCTCGAGACGATCCCGGACGAGAACCCGCCCGAGTTCGGCGAAGAAGGTGGAACCGCTGAGCCGGAGGAGAGTGATCTCGACGACGACGAGCTCGAGGAAGGCGAAGAGGCCGCCGAAGCCGAAGAAGAAGAGGACGAGGAGTACTGAGGTCCGGCGTCCGAAGCCGCCGCGGGCATCCGCGGCGCGGGGCGGGATCGCCTACCTCTCGCTCGGCTCCAATCGCGGCGACCGCCGCGCGCATCTGACCCGGGCCATCGACGAGATCGCCGCGCTCGCGCCCGTGCTCGCGGTCTCCTCCTTCTATCGCACCGACCCCGTGGGCTTCACCGCGCAGCGCGCATTCTGGAACGCGGTGGCCGCGATCCGATGGACGGGCTCGCCCGCGGCGCTGCTCTCCGCGCTCCAGGAAGTCGAGCGGCGCGTCGGGCGTACGAAGACGTTCCGCAACGGGCCGCGCGAGATCGACGTCGACATCCTGGATTTCTCGGGGAAACGCCGCGCCCGGCCCGATCCGATCCTGCCGCATCCGCGCCTGGCCGGGCGGCGATTCGCCCTGGCGCCGCTGGCCGAGATCGCGCCGCGATGGAGACACCCCACCCGGGGACTCTCGGCACGCGAGCTTCTGGCGGAGCTTCCAGAGAAGCCCCGGGCTACGCGGCTTTCTTCCAGGCCGCGAGGTTATTCCGCGCGTCTTCCTGGATCTTGAGCTCCTCGACGAGGTGCTGCGGGGAGGGTGCGTCGTTCAAGATTCCCTCCTCGAGGGCGATGGCCTCCGCCTGATCCTTGGCGTCTCCTCCGTGGTGGAGCGCCTCGGCCAGGAAATGGCGGTTGACGAAGTTGCGTTTGTCGACCTGCATCGCGAGACGCAGATATTTCAGCGCGTCGTCGCGCGAGACCCACCCCGTCACGAACGGAATCCACGGCGCCTGGTCGTTCAAGCGGCCGACGATGCGATAGCCGCCGCCTTCCTCGAACTCCGGATCGACGCCGATCACCGTCAGCGCGTAGTCGCGGATCTTCTCGGCCGCTCCGGTGCGGGCGGCCTCGAACTTGCCGGTCGAAAGCGCCCACTCGCCCCAGGCCACCGACGCCCAGAAGTACACCGGCGCCGCGTCGGACCGGTCCTTCAGCTTGCCCGCGAGGATGTCCGGGGCGAGATCGAGGAGGCCCTTCACGCCCTTCTGCTCGAGCGTGCGGTTGAGAATCTCGATCGACTCCTCGGCCACTCGCCTCGCCTTCTGGAAGACGGCCTTGCGCGAGTCCTCGTCGAGACCCGTGTACGCTCCCTTGAAGTAGAGGGCCCGAACCAGCTTCCATCGCGCCTCGACGAAACCCGGATCCTGCGACGCCTTCTCGTATGCCGCGATCGCCTGGTTGATCGGGCCGGCGCTGGCCTTGGCCCCCATGCGTCCCTCCTGCCGGCGGCCATACCAGCCGTCGCCTTCCACGACGAGCGGATTCGAGGAGTAAGTCTGGGGCTTGTACGTCCGGTCGGGCATGCTTTGCACGCTCTGCTGGCCGGAGGACGGCGCCGCCGCGGCGAGCGCGGCGAGCAGCGAGCCCACTTTGAGGAGGCGCACGACACGAGTTTATCCCGTCTCGCGGCTGTAGACTCCTCGCGGAGGATCCCGATGACCGAGAACAAGCCCGTCTCCGTCAAGATCACGATCGACGAGGCGACCGCCGAGGGGCACTACGTCAACTTCGCGAACATCCTCCACAACCCGACCGAGTTCGTGCTGGACTTCGGCCGCGCGGTTCCCGGCCGCCCGGACGTGAAGGTGATGTGCCGGATTCTGACCACGCCGTACCACGCGCGACAGCTGCTGCGCGCGCTCCAGGACAACGTCGCGCTCTACGAGAGAACCTACGGCCCGATCCGTTCCGACTTCCAGCCGCCGCTCGTCGAAGCGACGGACACGAAGACGAACTAGCCGGACCGGATCACGCCGCCGCCGAGGACGAAGTCGCCGTCGTAGAGGACGCACGCCTGCCCGGGCGTGACGGCGCGTACCGGGGCGTCGAAGACGACGCGCGCCGTGCGATCCGGTCCCGGGTACACGATGGCAGCCGCGTCGGGCGCGTGGTGACGGATCCGCGCCGCGGCGTGAAACGCCGCCTCCGGCGTCGCGCCGATCCAGCGCACGTTCCCGACCGAGGCCTCGCGCGTCTCGAGGTCGCGCCCCGGCCCGACGACCACCCGATTCTCCGCGGCGTCGACGGAGAGAACGTACAACCGCTCGGTCGCGGCGACGCCGATGCCTCGCCGCTGTCCGATCGTGAAACGATAATGGCCGGTGTGCGTGGCCAGGCTCCGGCCGCCGGCATCCTCGATGCGTCCCTCGGCCGCGGGCAGGTTCAGGCCCAGCGCGCCCGCGTGCTCCGCCACGAACTGTCCGGCCCGCGTGCCGGCGGGCACGAAACAGATCTCCTGACTCTCCTCCTTGTCGGCGGTCGGGAGGTTCGCTCGCCGGGCGTGGGCACGGACTTCGGCCTTCGTCAGCCCGCCCACGGGGAAGCGGGCGGCGGCGAGCTGGTCCTGGGTGAGGTCGTATAAGAAGTACGACTGGTCCTTCTTCGGATCGGCTCCCCTGCACAGGCGCACGCGCCCCGACGAGTCCCGCTCGACCCTTACGTAGTGCCCCGTGGCGACGGCTTCGCAGCCGATCGCGCGGGCGCGCTCCCAGAGCGTCGCGAACTTGACCTTCGTGTTGCAGGCCGAGCACGGGATCGGCGTTTCCCCGGCGAGGTAGGAGGCGACGAAGGGCCGGACCACGTCCCGCCGGAACTCCTCCTCGAGGTCCAGCACGTAGTGGCGGATGCCGAGGGCCCATGCCACGCGGCGGGCGTCGGAGAGATCGTCGAGAGTGCAGCACCGCCCGCTCCTCCCGGGCTCTCCCGAGTGGTCCCAGAGCTGCATCGAGAGGCCGACGACTTCGTACCCCTGCTCCTTCAGCAGAAGCGCGGCCACCGAGGAATCGACCCCTCCGGACATGGCGACGGCGACGCGCATTGGACTCCCGAGTCTATTCGGTCGCTACGCCGGCGTCACGATCAGCATCAGAGTCGAGCCGCCGATCGTGAACTCCCCCTGGTTCTCCAGCGGCGCCTCGGTCACGAGTGACTCGCCGACCAGCGTGCCGTTGGTCGAGCCCAGGTCCACGAGCGTGATCTCGTCGCCGCTGACCTCGATCGCGGCGTGCTGCCGCGAAATCTCGGGATCGTCCAGCGCGAAATCGACCTCCTCGCGGCCGATGACCGCGCGCGGCTTCTCGAGGACGAACATCTTGCCGGCATCGGGGCCGGCGATGACGGCGAGCGAGATCTTCCGGTCGGCGGGCAGCTTCGGCGTGCGGACCGGGCGCGGCGTCGGGTCCGGCGACTTCGCGGGTGTTCCCGGACCGCCGCCCTTGCGCCGCAGCATCGTCTCCCCCGGCGTCACCGGCGGCCGCACCGCGGGCTGCGCCTCGTACGCGCGCGTGTTGAAAACCTCGAAGATCGTCTGACAGCGGGAGCAGCGCAGCTTCTTGGATCCCTTCCCCGCGAAGCGCGCCTCGTCGTAGTGGTACTTGGCGTGGCAGTGGTCGCACTCGACGATCATGAGGATCCCCCGGGCGCGGCGACTGAGGCCGCGTCCCGGGCCGCCCCGACGGCTTCGGGCAGAAGGCCGAGCACGCGATCGATCTCCTCTTCGCGGGTCATCCGCGAAAGCGAGAACCGGACGACGCTGCGCGCCTCTTCCCGCGACATGCCCAGCGAGAGCAGCGCCGGCGAGGGAGCCAGCGTTCCGCTGGAGCAGGCGCTCCCGACGGAGACCGCGACACCCGCGAGGTCGAGACGCACCAGGAGCGCCTCGCCCGAAACTCCCTCGAAGAGCACGGCCGACGTGTTGGGCACCCGCGGCGCGCCGGCGCCGATGACCCGCGTCCCCGGGATGCGTTCGACGATCCCGCGCTCGAGGCGGTCGCGCAGCCGGCCGATCGCGCGAACGTCGGAGGACAGGCGCTCGCCCGCGAGCCTCGCGGCGGCCCCGAAGCCGGCGATCGCCAGCGTATTCTCGGTTCCCGCGCGCTGCCTCCTCTCCTGTCCGCCGCCCGGCGTGTGAGGTACGAGCCTCACTCCCCGGCGGACGAAAAGGGCGCCGGCGCCTTTGGGACCGTGCATCTTGTGCGCAGACGCCGACAACAGGTCGACTCCCCAGGCCGCCGCGTCTACCGGAAGCCGTCCGACCATCTGTACCGCGTCCGTATGGAAGAGCGCCCCGCGCCGCCGCACCTCGCCCGCAATCTCGGCGACCGGATAGAGCCCCCCATATTCATTGTTGGCCGCCATCACCGAGACGAGTACGGTTCCCGGCGCGGCCGCGTCGAGAACGCGCCCGGGGTCCAGGGATCCGTCGCGCTCCGGCGGCACGGCGACCACTTCATGGCCGTTTCCGGCCAGCCGGGAGGCGGCTTCCCTCACGGAGGGGTGCTCGGCGCCGGAGATGACGACGCGGCCGGGGCGCTGCGCGACCGCCCCGAAGATCGCCATCGCGTTGGCCTCGGTCCCTCCCGAGGTCCAGAACACCTCTTCAGGCCGCCCGCCGATCAGCCGGGCCACCGATTCGCGGGCCTCCTCGACGATCCGGCGCGCCTTTTGTCCCTCCGCGTGGACGGAAGAGGCGTTTCCGTGGACAGTCGACGCCCGTTCCATCGCCGCCCAGACCTCGGGGTCGAGCGGCGTGGAGGCGTTGTTGTCGAGGTAAATCATCCGTTCAGTTTCTCGGAGCGCTTCAAATTATCGCTCCGGAAACCCCTCGCCTGAAAATCTTTTGTGAAGGAATACCCACGAGGAAACCGAGAGTTAAGATCGACGACCGATGAAGGCGCGGACCCTGTCGCTCTTCGTCGCCGCTCTCGCGTGCGTTGTCTGCGCAGCCACGGCGGCGCCGATTCCCGAGCTGACGGCCAAGGAGCGCGCCGCGAAGATCAAGGCCCTCCCCGAGGAAGACCGCAAGTGGATCGAGGACTTCGTCGCGCCGATCATCATGGCCGACGAGCGCAACGTCTTCCTGCAGCTGACCGAGCCCCACCAGCGCGAGCTCTTCAAGGAAGACTTCTGGAAGCGCCGCGAGCAGCAGGGGCTGACCTGGCCGCTCGGACCGGGATACCGGCATCGCTACGAGGAGTATCGCGAAGCCGCGAAGACGAGCTTCGACGGGATCGGCAGCGACGCCGGGAATGTCGTCATCCGCCGTGGAGAGCCCGACGCGATCGAGGAGTACAAGGACTGCAACGAGGTCTTCCGCAACCTCGAGGTCTGGACGTACGGCCGGGCGCGCGGCAACACGACCCAGACCTCGCTGCAGCTGGTCTTCTATCGCCCGACCATGGGCGCGCCGCGCAAGCTCTGGTACCCGGCACTTCCCGATCGCGAGATCCTGGCGCCGTCGTCGTGCCTGAACACGATCGCGGAGGCCTGCCGGCGCCCGGGCACGCGCGGCACACCCGTACAGGGATGCCCGCCGACGGCCGCGCCGCAGACCTGCGACGCAGCGTGCAGCCTGGTCGGGATCATCGAGGGCGTGAAGGTGCGCGGCGTCGCCGAGGTCACCATGGCGATGACCGAGCCGCCGAAGGTCAACACCGAGGGTCTCGACAAGTTCACAGAGAGCTTCCCGACAATGCCTTCCGCCGGCGCCAAGCCGCTGACGGTTGAGAGCCCCGGATCCGAGAAGGCAGCTGAGAAGACCGCAGAAAAGACGCCCGAAGCGCCGCCGCCTCCCACCGACGCGACGACCGCGGCGGTCCCGACGTCTCCGGGCGCGAAGGTCTCCACCGGCGCTGATGCAACGGCCGCGACCTCGCTACCCGCCCCCGCCCGCCGCAAGCTCTCCAAGAAGGAGATCAAGCAGCTCACCGAGGCGCTGCCGCAGAAGTACCGCGACTTCCTGACCTTCGTCAGCTTGATCATCACCGAGGACGAGACGGAGGTTTTCCTCCAGATCAAGGAGAACTACCAGAGAGACAAGTTCATCGACTCGTTCTGGGTGCGGCGCTCGATCGACACAATGGGAATCCGTACCGACTACAAGTCGGTGTACCTGCGCCGCGTCCAGCAGGCGATCGAGCAGTTCGGCGACCTCCACAACGACCGCGCGAAAATCTTCGTGATGCAGGGCCCGCCCGACGCCGTCATTCCGATCGATTGCCAGGAGGTCTACGTCCCGCTCCAGATCTGGTACTACGAGCGCGTCGAGGTCTTAAAGAGCAAGGTCTACCTGATTTTCTACGAGCCGTACGGCATGCCGCCCTACAAGCTCTGGCTCCCCCTCGACGGTCCCGGCGTCCTGCTCGTGGGCGTGGGTTCCTCGGGCCCGATGTCCATGGGAGCGCGCCCCGTGGACATCACGCAGTGCTTCGAGTGGCGGACGGTGCAGGCGGCGATCCAGTACTCGACGGCGGTCTTGGGCTCGGGCGCGTTCTCGATGCAGGGCGCGAGCCTCCTGACGACCCCGCCGAAGGTCGAGACCGAAGGCGTGGACCAGATCCTCTCGATGACGACGGACATGCGTCCCGGCTCGACCACCATCGGCGTCGCCAAGCTCGTGCGGTTCCCGGAGCAGCGCGCCAACAAGATCGGCATGGACCTCTCGCTGCTGGTCCCGAAGTCCGAGCTTAAGTCGCGCGACCTGGGCGATGAGCACTTCTACAACATCGACGTCATCGGCGAGGTCGTGAAGGACGACCGGCTGATCGACAACTTCAAGTACCGATTCGACGTCCCCACGGAGGAGATCGGCGGCGAAAAAATACCCGTGACGGTGCGCCGATACCTCTACCCCGGCGACTACAAGCTGGTCCTGAAGGTCTCCGACGGGAACCAGAATGCCGAAGGCCACATCGAGGAGGCCCTCGTCGTGCCCGAGCAGCCCGACGCGCCGCCGCCACAGATCGCGGCGGCCCGCGCCGACGGCAAGGCCGTGATCGGCCAGATCAAGGACGAGGGGCTACTCCCCTCCGCCATCTCGCTCCTGCCGGTGGCCAAGGAGATCATCACCGGGCTCCAGCGCTTCGAGACCAAGACCGCCGACGGCGTGAAGAGCGTCGACTTCTATTTGAACGGCGCCAAGGTCATGACGCGGACGAAGGCGCCCTTCGACGCGGACCTGAACATGGGGCCGCTGCCGCGCAAGCAGACGATCCGGGTGGTGGCGTACGGAGCCGGCGGCCGCTCGGTCGGCGAAGACGAGTACATCGTCAACGAGGGGCGCGAGGTCTTCCGCGTGCGGATCCTCACTCCCGAGAAGGGCTCTCGCGTCTCGGGTCCCGTCAAGGTCGTGGCCGCCGTCGCCACACCCGAGGGCAAGGCGCTTTCCAAGCTCGAGTTCTACTCGAACGAGGCGCGCGTGGCGACGCTCTACCAGGCGCCCTACGAGCAGACCGTCAACATCAAGGAGTCCAAGTCGCTCGGCTACGTCCGCGTCGTCGGCACGCTCGAGGACGGCACCGTGGCGGAGGACCTGCGCTACGTCAACGCGCCGGAGTACGTTTCGGAAGTCACGGTCGACGCGGTCGAGCTCTACACGACCGTCATGGAGAAGGGTCGGCCGGTCAACTATCTGCAGCAGTCCGCCTTCAAGGTCTACGAGGACGGGGTCCTGCAGCAGATCCAGGGCTTCGAGTTCGTCAAGAACCTTCCGCTGTCGGTGGGCGTCCTGATCGACACGTCGGCCTCGATGCTCGAATCCCTGCCCGAGGCCCAGCAAGCGGCCCTGCAGTTCCTCGATTACTCGATCGGGCCGAAGGACCGGGCGTTCGTCGTCTCGTTCGACAACGAGCCGTACCTGCTGGCCAAGCTGACCGGCCGCAAGGACAAGCTCGTGCGCGGACTGTCGGGTCTGCGCGCGGAGGGCTCGACCGCGCTCTACGACGCGATCATCTACGGCCTGTACCAGTTCACCGGCATCAAAGGCAAGAAGGCGATCGTGCTCCTGACCGACGGCAAGGACACGACGTCGAAGTTCGACTACGACACGCTGCTCGAATACGTCCGCAAGTCGGGCCTCGCCGTCTACGCGATCGGCCTGAAGATCTCGGGCGTGGACCTCGAGGTCAAGTACAAGCTCAACAAGATCGCCCAGATCACCGGCGGTCAGACTTTCTACATCGACTCGGCCAAGAACCTCGAGAACGTGTACAAGCAGATCAACGAGGACCTGCGCGCCCAGTACCTGCTGACGTACTACTCCTCGAACAGCGAAGGCAAGGACCGCTGGCGCAAGGTCGAGGTCAAGGTCGAGCCGTCGAATCTCCAGGCCAGGACGATCAGCGGCTACTACCCCTAGGCCGTAATACTCTTCGCGGCGTGTCCGCCGCCCGCCTCATCCTCGCTTCCGCCTCGCCCCGACGCGCCGAGATCCTGCGCTCGCTCGGGATCCCCTTCGCCGTCCGTCCGACCGACACGCCCGAGGACATCCTCCCGGGCGAAACCGCCGAGGCGGCCGCTTTCCGTCTGGCGGACGAGAAGGCCGCGAGCGCCGCGGCCCGCGATCCGGAAAGCTGGGTCCTCGCCGCGGACACGCTCGTGTTCCTGGACGGCGCGATCCTCGGAAAGCCTCGCGATGAGGAAGAATCCCGCGAGATGCTCTCCCGTCTCTCGGGCCGCGAGCACGGCGTCGTCACGGCCGTGAGCCTGCGCCGCGGCGCATCCCCCGGACGAACGGTCTCCGCCATCTCCCGGGTGCGCTTCGCGCCGATGACCGCCGAGGAGATCGCGTGGTACGTCGCGACGGGCGAGCCCTGCGACAAGGCCGGCGCTTACGGCGTGCAGGGGCTGGGCGCGCGCTTCATCGCCGAGATCCGGGGATCTTTCACCAACGTGATGGGGCTTCCGGCTCGGGAAGTCTACGAGCTGCTCAGAGACGCCCCAGATCCCGCTCTCGCGCTTCTCGCTCGCGCTTCCGGCTGAGCTTCATCTCGTACATCCGGGCGTCGGCCTCAGCGAGCGTCTTCGGGAACTCCGCCTTGGGACGGTGCGTCGCCCAGCCGACCGAGAGCGTGGGCTGGAGCTGCTCGGCGCCGGGAATGTGCGGCAGGTGCCGGCCGAGCTCTTCGGCCTTCTGCGCCGCGGTCGCTTCGTCGGAATGCGTCAGCAGCACCAGGAACTCGTCTCCGCCCCAGCGGAAGACCAGGTCGGATTCCCGAACGCATGCGGTCAAATAGTTGGCGACGAACTGGAGAACCTCGTCGCCGACCTGGTGGCCGCGCACGTCGTTGATCTCCTTGAAACGGTCGACGTCGATGAGAAGCACCGAGAGCCCCGATCCGTGCCTCCGCGACCGCGCCAGCTCCCGGCGAATGACGTCGTTGAAGTAATGGCGGTTGTAGAGGCCGGTCAGCCGGTCGCGGATCCCCATCTCCTTGGCCACGGAGTCGGACTCGACGAGCCGCTGCATTTCCTTCTGGAGCTGGGACTGGCTGGCCTCGAAGAGGAGGATGATGATCCCGACGCCGATCGTCATCTCCAGGAACATCTCCAGGAAGTAGGCGTACTGGAGAGGCTCGGGCATGGCGATCACGTCGCCGTACCGGAGATACGCGAGCCCGATCACGGCGCGCTCGATCCCCCACACGAAGAACGACAGCGAGAGGATCGCGCGGCCTCCCGCCGAGCCGGGCGTGATCGCGAGCGCGACGGCGGTGATGACGTACGCCGCCGCCCGCAGGAACGAGAGCGGCGCCGCCCAGCCGACCGCCGGCGTGACCGGCATCGACGAGAGAAACCAGGCCGCCGCCAGGATCGGGATGGCCCAGAGCATCTCCTTGGGGTGCGACACCGGCTCCTCCTCGCGGAACCTCCAGACGCCGCGAAGCAGAAAGAAGACGTGGGCCAGCATCGCGGCCACCTGGGCAAGCAGCAGCAGCCGGGGTGGAGACCCGTACGGAGCCCGCATGATCCAGAGCAGAAAGAGGCTGACGAGGAAAAACGCCCAGGAGGCGATCCAGTCCAGAAACGGCGGCCGGCGGAACTTGCGGTAGAGCAGCAGAAACACCACGAACAGAAGGACGGTTCCCGCGGCCTGGACGAGCAGGGAGAACTGATGGGGCTGCATGGAGTTGTGACTTCAGTGTAGCAGGCTGCGGTTTTCCGCACCCGGCTAGAATCTCTCCGGTGTTCAGACGGCTCTCCGCGTGACCGAACCTGTTGCGGTCGTGGCGCCGCGGCTCGCGCAGGCACGCCGCGCGGCGGCCGGTCCCCTCGCGCAGCGGCTCCCGTCGGCGCGCCTCATGCCCTTCTCCCTCGCCGGTTACCGGCGCGACGGAACGGCGCCGACGCGTGTGGTGCTCTGGGCGGCGGGCGACGCCGCCGCGAGCCGGGCGTTTCTGAGGCGCGTGCGGGAGAGACTGCTGTGGCCGCCGGCGGCGTCCGACTTCGAAGAGGCGATCGCGGGGCTCCGAGGCGGCGACCACGGAGACCTCGACGTGGAGCGCGCGTCGGACCGTGCGGCGCGGCCGCGCGCGAAGCGCTTGCCGGCGGCTCTCCTGCTCGAAGGCATCCTGGACGCGCGCCGGGCGCGCTCCGCACTCGTTTCGAACTCGCCCCGCGACTGGATTCTGGAAAGCGCCCGATTTCTGCGCTTGTCCGATCGGGATCTGGCGAACCTCACGCGGCGGCGCATTCGCCTCTTCGCTCTCGAGCCGATCACGCTCGTCGCCGTCGCCGTCCCGTACGCCCTGGCGCGGCGCCGCGGGCCCTGGCGGCGGCTGGTCCCGCCCCGCGCGGCCATCTGGCCGCTTTGAACACGTCATCCCGAGCGCAGCGAGGGATCCCGCCCTTTTCGAGTACGGGATCCCTCGTCGCTCCGCTCCTCGGGATGACGGCTAAGGCTGCGTCGCCCGCCAAACGCCGGCTTCGACGAAGATTCGGAGCAGTTCCGCGTCGATCGTTCCGCGGCGCGCCTCCTCGGCGAGAATCTCGACCGCCCGCTCCGACGGCACTGCGCTCTTGTAGGGACGATCGCGGGCCGCGAGCGCGTCGAAGATGTCGCAGATCGTGAGCATCCGCACGGGAGGCGGAATCGCCTCGGCGGTGAGCCGGCGCGGATAGCCCGAACCGTCCAGCTTCTCGTGGTGGCCGTAGGCCCACTGGGCCACGCGGGAAAGATCCCGCGTCCACGGGATCTTCGCCAGGAACCGGTAAGTCTGCGAGACGTGCGACTCGATCTCCTCGCGCTCCTCCGGCGTCAGACTCCCCAGCGACACGGAAAGGCAGGCCAGATCCTCGGGAGCCAGCAGCGGTGCCGCCGTTCCGGAGGCTTCGCGGAAGACGAGGCTCGAGAGCGCCGCGAGCTCCTCCCCGGTTTCGCGCCGCAGCACGCTGGGCTCGTTGGCGCGCTCGACGGCCTGCCATCCCCGTGCGAGTGCGCGGCGCCGATCCGCCAGGGCCGACTCCGCCGCCGCCGCGGAGAGCTCCCCGCGCGCCGCTTTCTCCCACAGCTCGGCCGCCGCCGACAGAAACGCTTCGTCGAACCGGACGCGCAGCAGCGCGAAGGCCCCGGGAGAGAGCTTCCGCGCCTTCAACAGCAC
>JBKOZO010000142.1:0-12750 GCA_046725935.1 Acidobacteriota bacterium
GATCACCGGCGGTTGTGGCGGCGGGAACTATTGCCCCGAGAACCCGAACACGCGGGCCCAGATGGCGGCGTTTTTGGTCAAGACGTTCCACATGTAGAAATCAGGCAGCTAGTCCTTCGGCATCTCGATGCTCCAGTAGTACTTCTCGAAGAAGGGCATGTAGTCCTTGCCGGTCTTCTCCTGGAGCACGCCGGCGAGGCTCTTGGTCGATCCGAACTTCCAGCGATCGCTCTGCTGGACGGCGCCGAGGAATGCGCGGAACTTCTCCTGGCCGATCTCCCTCTCCAGAGCGCCGAGGACGATCGGCCCTTTGTCGTAGAGGAGGCCCGTCCGAGTCTCCGCGCGCCGGAGCGCGTCGTCCCGGACCCACACCTGGTTCGCCAGGGGGATCGGTGCGGCCTCGTTGGCGAACTCCGCGCCGCGCCGCCAGCGCTTCCGCAATCCGCGCTCGACGGCCTCGCTGCGGCGGTCCCGCAGGAACATCGACGCGCAGTACTCGGAGAAGGACTCGGCCAGCCACTGCTCCTCGTCGCTCGGGATCCGAACGACGATCCCCCAGTACTGGTGGGCGATCTCGTGGGCGAAGGTCTTGGCGATCTGCTGGGCTTCCAGGCGGCTCATGTCGCCGATCAGCGGATCGAAGGCTTCCTTCGTGATGAACATCGTGGCGGGCGGGGCCTGACCGAATCCATAGTCGTTGATCTCGATGATGTTGAACTCCGGGAAGGGGAATGGACCCAGGAACTCCTTGTAGTAGGCGATGATCTCCGAGGCGACTCCCGTCAGCTGCTTGCGCGCCCGCGGATTGTCGAGGGCATAGGTGGCCACGCGGATCGTGACGCCGTCCTTGACCGTCTCCTCCATGTCGTACTTGCCGGCAAGGATCACGGCGTACTGGACGGGCTTGTCGACTCTGGTCTCGAGAACGTTGTCGCCGCCCTCCTCGGCGCGGCGGATCGTCGCGCCGGGCGCGAACGGGACGAACGGCTTGGGGACGCGCACACGGGCCCGGAACGTGTACCCCTGCCCGGAGAGCGAGGGCTGCGGGAACCAGGGCCGGATGCCCAGCTCCCAGTAGTTGTCGCCGCGCGGCCGGACCAGGAAATTGCCGTCGATCTCGAAGCGCAGCTTCACGGGAAGCTCGGGAGGGGCCGGCTCGGCCAGCGCGACGAGGAGCTCGTTGATGCGGTGGTCGAACTCCAGGGACCGCCCCTTCTCGTCGGTGACGCGGACGACGTGAGTGAAGCGCTCCTCGAGGTTCGCACCGGCCTGGGCGTAGAGGATCGAATCCAGGTCGAGCCGGAGGATCCTCGCGGCCCGCTCCTTCGGAACCAGCGTTTCTAAGACCGTCAGCTTCGCATCGTCGCCGCTGGTGGCTTCGAGAGCGACATCGACGTCGGTCAGGAGGAGCTGGGACGGCGGGTGCTCACGGCGGTCCCATCCCACGGGTTGGAAGGAGAGCGGCGCGATCCACAGGTACTTGCGCAGGGCGTTGTCGCGCGACTCGCTCTTGTTGATCGTCACCAGTCCTTCGACCGCAGGCTCCGACGAATCGAATTCGTAGACGAGGTCCTCCCGCCCGCCGTCCATTTCGGCCCAGAGGACGGTGGCCTCCGGCGTGTCCAGCGCACGCACCGCGAACTCGTGGGACAGGGGCGGCGCGTGGATACGCTGAAACTTTTCGCGATGCTTCTGGAAGACCGGTTGGAGGGAGGCCGCGGAGGAGCCCGTCAACGGGGGAACCGGCTGCCCTCCGGCAAGCCACAGCAGGCGGTCGAAGGAATCGTGGAGCCGTACGCCTTTCTCGATCCGTTCCGGGTTCAGGCTCGATCCCTTCCGGGCGTTGAACACCACGACCGGCGCCTCCACAGGGTCGACCGAGACGTAGTCGAAGCTGCCCTTTCCTTCGAAGAAGAGGCCGATCAGCTCCTCGCCGGCGCGCACCGGCGCGGCGCGGCCGGAACGGAGCTCCCATTCCGCGTGCGGACCGTTCAGCCGGAGGCCCGAGACGGACACGGCCTCGCCGACGCTCAACTGATCGTAGCGGTCCAGGGCAGCCGCCAGCGGCTTCTCCGGGGGAGCCTGGAGGAGCGCCGCGGCCGCCAGCAGCGACAGAATCCCGGGAATGGAGAGTCTCCGCCTAGTCTTTGGGCATCTCGATGCCCCAGTAGTACTTCTCGAAGAACGGCATGTAGTCCTTCTTGGTCATGAACTGAAGCAGACCCGCCAGCGTCTTGGTCGAACCGAACTTCCAGGCAAAAGATTTCTGGTACGACTTCAGAAACGTGAAGAACGTCTCGTCCCCCAGCTCCTTGTGGAGGGCGCCGAGCAGGACGGGGCCTTTGTTGTAGAGGAGGCCGGTCCGCATGGCGAAGCGCGATGTGGCGTCGTCGGAAATCCAGACTCGATTGGCCAAGGGGATTGGCGCCGAATCGGTTGCCCAGTTCGCCTGCGTCCTCCAGTGCTTGGCAAGCTTTCGAAACGTCGCCTCGTTCTTGTAGACCTTGAGAAAGAGTCCGGCGCAGTACTCGGCGAACGACTCGGTGATCCACTGCTCCTCGCGGCTGGGCATCTTCACCGCGGTTCCCCAGTATTGGTGGGCGATCTCGTGCGCGAACCGCTCGTTGATGCCCTCCGAGTAGAGCTGGTTCTCCTCGTCGATGAGGGGGTTGAAGGCCTCCTTGGTGATGAACATCGTCCCGGGGGGTGCCTGCCCGAAACCGAAGTCGTTGATCTCGATGATGTTGAACTCCGGCATCGGGAACGGACCCAGGAACTCCTGGTAGTACTGGATGATGTTGGCGGCCAGGTTGGTCAGCTGCTTGACCGCGCGCTCGTTCTTCAGCGCATAGGTCGCTACCCGAATCGTGATGCCGTTGCGCTCCTCTTCGGCGAAGTCGTACCGGCCCGCGAGAATCACGGCGAAGCAGATCGGCCTGTCGATCCGAGTCTCTAGGACGTTCTCGTCGCCTTCGGATGCGCGGCGAATCGTCTTGCCCGGCGCGAACGGAACGAACGGCTTCTTCACGCGCACGTTGGCGTGGAAGGTGTAGAACTGGCCGATCAGCGCGGGCTGCGGGAACCAGTCCCAGACCCCGAGCTCCCAGAAGCTGTCGCCGCCCGGCTGGACCAGGAAGTCGCCGTCGATCTCGAACTTCAGCTTGATCGGCCGTCCCGGCGCCGCGGGCTCGGCGAGCTGGACGAGGGCTTCGTCGTAGTCGTGGACGAACGCGAGCGTCCGGCCGGCCTCGTCGGTGACCTTCCGGAGCCGTTCGCTGCGCTTCGTGAGGTTCCGTCCAAACGTCGTGTAGACCGTCGACTCCAGATCCAGCCGGAGAGCCGCGAGGGGACGCTCCATCGGAACCAGCGTCTCCACGACCGTGAGCGCCGCGTCGCTGCCGGCGGACGCTTTCAGATCCAGGTCGACGTCGGTCAGGACCACGCGGGGCTTGGGCACGTCGCGCGGATCCCAGCTGACGGGCTGATGAGACAGCGTCACATGAAAAAGGAGCTTTCGCATCTCGGGGTCGTCCGACTCGCTCGACCGCACGGCCGAGAGTCCCTCGGCGGGATTGAGCGTGCCTCCGAGTTCGTAGAGCAGGTCTTGCGCGCCGCCGTCCATCTCGGCACGCACCAGCGGCGTCTCGGGCGAATTGAGCTTCTGGATCGCGAAGTCGTACGAGAGCGGGGCGCCGCTGAGCCGCCGGAACTTCTCGCGCTGGCTCGCGAATCCCGCCGTCAGGGGCGACCCCGGTTGTCCCGAAAGGGCGGGTAGAGCCTGCCCCTGGGCCAGCCAGAGGATCCGCGTGAAGTTGTCGCGCAGCCGGACGCCTTTGTCAATCTTCTCGGGTTTCAAGGAGGTCGCCTTCCTGGCGTTGAACATCACCGACGGCGCTTCCACGGGGTCGACCGAGACGTACTCCATCGAGCCCGTGCCTTCGAAGTAGATGCCGACGACGTCGTCGCCCGCCAGGACGGGCGCCGCGTTGCCGGACTGAAGCTTGCACTCGATGTGTCCGGAGGAGAGCGTCATGGGGCCGACGAGCATCGGCTTGCCGAGGGTCAGGTGATCGAATTGCTCGATGAGCGCCGGCAGGGAGGCTCGATCCTCCGCGGCGACGCGCACGGCGGACGCAACGGCCAGCGCCGCGAGGAGAACCGTGCGTCCGCGACTAGACCCGGGGCTTGTACTCGATGATGTCGCCGAACCGACGAAATCCGATCCGCTCATAGAGGCGCACTCCTTCCGCGGCGGCCTGGAGGACCGCCGTCCGATAGCCTCGCTCACGCGCATCCCGAAGAGGCCGCGCGGTCAGCGCCGCGCCGAAGCCCCGCCGCCGGAACTCCCTCCGCGTCGCGACGTTGTAGAGCCCGACGACTTTGCCGGCGAGCGTCGCTTCCGCGGCGGCGACCGGCTCGCTCCCGAGATACCCGACGTAGAGCTGCAGCGGACAACCCTCGGAGAGCAGAGCCGCGGCGGCGAGCTCGTAGAAGCGCAAGACCTGGGGGTCGGAAGGATCCCAATTGGCGGCCTGGACCGCCGCGAAGTCGGCGACCTCACGCGGCGATCGAGCGCGCGCGATCCGCAAGTCCTCGGGAACGGGAACCTCCGCCGCGAGCGAGGAGAGATCCGAGGCCATCGCCAGCTCCGTTTCCGCCTCTTCGAGCCCCGCCTCCTCCAGGCGGCGCCCGAGATCCGCCGGCTGGTCCGCGGGACCGACCCACCACGAAAAAGGCCTTCCGGCGTTGCGAAAGTGATCGATCGCCGCCCGCACTCGCTCGTTCGCGTTGGCCCGGTCCAACCGCGCGCGGCAGACGAGGTTGAAGGTGTCGCACGGGAGGCCCGAGTCGATCACGGCGAGACCGCCGTCGAGGACGCGCATTCCCGGCACGCGTCCCTGGATCCAGCCGGCGTGGGCGACGAAGTTGGTGTCCGCGTCTTCCGCCAGACGGGCGTCCGTCGGCGAGACCGGGGAGCCCGAGGCGGTGTTCATGCGGGCATTGTAGAGGCAGGGCGGTGTGGCTCTCCGGCCGGGGGATAGAATCCGACCGAGCTCAGACTCTTAGCGGCCCGCTTCGCGGGCCAACCGACGAGAGAGGAGAAGTCGCGACGAGATCCTCTCCCTGTGAACTGACATGACGCTCGCTAGTGGAACGACCCTCGGCGTCTACGAGATTCTCGAACCGCTCGGAGCCGGAGGAATGGGCGAGGTCTACCGGGCGCGCGACCGCAAGCTCGGACGCGAGGTCGCGATCAAGGTGCTTCCGGACGAGTTCGCGAGAGATCCGGGGCGCGTGTCGCGCTTCGAGCGCGAGGCCCGCATGCTGGCGGCCGTCAATCATCCGACCATCGCCGCGATCTACGGCGCCGAGGAAGACGGCGCGACGCGATACATCGTGATGGAGCTGGTCGAGGGGGAAACACTCGCCCAGAGGCTCTCGACGGGCGCCCTTCCGGTCCTCGACTCGCTTCGCATCGCGTCGCAGATCGCCGAGGCTCTCGAGGTCGCGCACGAGAAGGGCGTGCTTCACCGGGACCTGAAGCCCGCCAACATCAAGATCACGCCCGGCGCGAAGGTCAAGGTCCTGGACTTCGGGCTCGCCAAGGCGATGGAGCTGCCGTTCGCGGGCGACATGTCCCGCTCCCCCACTCTCGTCATGGATGACTCGCGTCCCGGAGAAATCGTGGGAACGCCCGAGTTCATGGCTCCGGAGCAGGCGCGCGGCAAGGAGACGGACCGGCGCACCGACATCTGGGCGTTCGGCTGCATCCTCTACGAGTGCCTGGCGGGCAAGCGCGCGTTCACGGGCGAGACCGTTCCCGACGTGGTGACGGCGATTCTGTCGAAGGAGCCCGACTGGGCGGAGCTGCCGGCCCGCACCCCCCCGCGGATCCGGGAGCTTCTGGCGCGATGCCTCGAGAAGGATCCGGGACACCGACTCCGCGACGCCGGCGACGCGCGGCTGGAGATCGAGGCTGCGTTGGCGGGGGTCTCGGGCTCGGGCGCCGGAATGCCGGCCGGCCACGCCCCGGTCGCGCGCTGGAAGACCGCAGCCGCGCTCGCGGTGCTGGCCGGCGTCGTGGTCGCGGCCCTCCTGCTCCTGCGCAGTCGCCCGACGGCGGAGTCGTCCGGCGTGCAGCGTCTCCTCGCGGTCCTCCCCTTCCGCAACCTTACCGGCACCGAGGAGGGGCACGTCATAGGCCTGGGCATGGCCGAGACCGTCAGCGTCCGATTGGCGAACGTGCCCGGCCTCCAGGTCGTGACGCCACGGGCCACGGTGGAGGCGTCGGGAGAGGCGGAGCCCAATTTTGCCCGAGTCGCCAAGCGCCTCGGCGCCAACACGCTCCTCGCCGGAACGCTCCAGCGCGAGAACGAGCGCTTTCGGATCACCTACCGGCTCGTCGACGGCAACGGCAACCAGCTGGCCGCCAGCGCTCTCGACGGGTCCGAGCTCTTCGCCCTCCAGGATCGGGTGGCCGACAGCGTCGTCCACGACCTGCGGCTGCGCCGCGGCGTGACCAAGCGAACCCCGACTCCGTCCGGCCTCGACACCGTCGCCGACCAAGAGCGGTACATACAGGCCGTGGGTCTTCTCCAGCGCTACGACAAGCGGAAAGGCGTCGAGCAGGCGGTCCAGATCCTGCAGAAGCTCTCGGAGGAGAAGCCCTCGTCCGCGCTCGTCAAGGCGGCGCTCGGCCGGGCTTGCCTGGCCATGTGGGACTTCACGCGTGACCGCACGTGGGCCGACCGCGCCATCGCCGCCAGCGACGCCGCGCGAGTGCTCGATCCCGGTTTGCCCGAGGTGGACGTGACGCTGGGCGAGACGCTGCTCGCGACCGGACGCAACAAGGAGGCCATCGAAGCCTTCCGCCGGGCGCTGGCGGCGAATCCGGATCGCGTCGATGCCCTGCTCGGCATCGGGCGTGCCGCCGAGGCCGCGGGCGATGTTGCGCTGGCCGAGAGCAGCCTTCGCCGCGCCGTCGCGCTCCAGCCCGGATTTGCGTCCTTCAACCAGCTCGGCGCCTTCTACGCGGCCCAGGGACGCTGGCAGGAATCCATCGATGCGTTTCGCCGCGCCACGGAGCTATGGCCGGACAGCCCCCGCGCCTGGGGAAACCTCGGCGGCGCCGCCGTGGGACGCTGCGATTTCAATCGCGCGATCGAGGCCTTCCGAAAGGCGATCGAGCTCGAGCCGAAAGACCCCTGGGCCGCCGCGAATCTCGGCCTTACGCAGTTGTGGATGGGCAAGTACTCGGATGCAGTGGTGTCGCTTGAGCGCGCCGCCGCGGCCTCGCCGAACGACTTCCGAGTCTGGATCAACGTCGCAGACGCCCGCCGCGGCGCCGGAGATTCCGCCGGTGCCGCCGCGGCCTACGAAAAATGCATCGCTCTCGCACGCGGGGAGCTTCGCTTGAACCCAACGGACCCCGAAGCGCACGCCGCGATCGCCACCGGCCTGGCGAAGACCGGAAAGGCGGAACAGGCGAACGAGGAGATCCGTACCGCGATCGCGCTCCGCGAGCCCGACGCCAACCTGCTCGCCGACGCCGCCGTCGTGGCCGCCGCCGGAGGCCGGAAGGACGAGGCCTTCGACTGGATGGCCAAGGCCGTGGCCGCAGGCTACTGCCGAGAGACCCTCGCGCAGCAGCCGGAGCTCGCCGCCCTCAAGGAAGACCCACGATACCAGTCCATCATCGCCGCGCCACGCAAACCGGCCGGCAGCTAGGCAAGGAGGGCACCATGGAGCGCGCTCCATTCCGGATCGGTTTCGGGCTCGTCGCATCCCTCGCTTTTGTCGGCATTGGATCGTGCGCGGGAGGAGGAAGACACCCCGCGGCGGCGGCCGACTGCGAAACCGCCGACGATCACTTCATCAACGTGCGCGCTAATTCCCTGAGCTGCGACAAGGCTCGCATCGCCATCTCGAAGGGCCATCAGGTGTGCTGGAGATCCGATCGCGGGACGACGCTCGAGATCACGTTCGAGGGTCCTTCGCCATTTCCGGATCTCCGATGCCATAAGAACTCGTGCATGTCGGGGGCGCCGGATCCCAATGTGCTGGGAAGCGCCGACGAGCGCGAATTCAAGTACTTCGCAAACCCGAAGCCTCCCACAGAGTACGCGCTGTCGACGACGACACAGCCGACGCCCACGCCGACGCATTCCCCCGGGCTTTACGGTCGGATCATCATCAAGAAGTAAGCGGCGCCGCACTATGCGGCCCGCAAAAAGCGAGGGAGGTACCTTCATGAAAACAACCCAGGTTGTCGGTGCCATCGCTCTCGGAGTCGCGGTGGGTGTGGCCGCGACACTTCTCATCAAAGGCGGAACGACGACCCCGACGGATCCCTGCCTGGTTCCCGGAGACCACGTCATCGACGTCCGAAGCGACGGTAGCCTGAGCTGTCCGGAGGCCTGGGTCCTGTGGAGAATGAGCCGGGTCATATGGCAATCGCCCTCCGGAACGACACTCACGGTTCATTTCCGTGCGACGTCCATCACACAGCCGGTTTGTTCGGGAAACAGCTGCACATGGGGACCCCCGATGATGTCCTCGCCGTCGACCCAGCCGTACGACTACGACGTCACGTTGACAGCGGGGGGACCGCCGACCCAAACCAACGGGCGGATCATCATCAAGAAGTAGCGAAAGTCGTCGCTTCGGTGACAATCCGAGGCCCTCGGGGAGACGTTTCTCGTCACTCTCCAAGGGCCTCCCGGATCTAACTCGCTGATCCAAGGGACGTTCCCCTTCTGGCTCTAACCTTGCTCTTTTCGTCGGTCGTGAGGCGCCCGGCGAAACCGGGCGAGATTCGAAGATGTACAACGTCTCCGTGGACCGCGCCGCGATGAGGGAAGAAATCCTGGGACCCCTGTTCCAGCGTCACGTCGTCAGTCTCTCGGGCACAGTGGACGAACGGTGGCTCGAGTCGTTCCACTCGGTGGCCAAGGACTCCGAACAGTTCCAGCGTTACCGGTTCGACCCCGACAAGGGGCTCGTGTCCTTCACCTGCCGCGCCAGCGATTCTCCCAAGACGGTCGAGGGTTTTCTCGAGCGGCTGGCGCTCTTCGTGGAGATGGTCAACCTGCACGCGACGTGCGCGCTCGCGTCGGGCGGATCCGGGTCTCCCCAACGGCTGACCGCGTAATCCCGCTGGCTGCCGCCGGCGCCGGCGGCTGCTGCTGCACGCTCCTCGATCTCACTTCATAACCGCCGCCGAACCAGGTGCGGTGGTCAGTGTTTCTTCTTTTTCCCGTCGGCCTTGCTCTTCTTGCCTTTCTCGGGCGTTTTCAGCGCGAGCTTCTCGGCCGCGCCTTCCTGGCGATCGGCGAGGTCGGCCATGAGCCCCGCGTCGGACAGGTCCATGGGATGGGAGTGCTTCCAGTCGTGATGCGCCGTCTTGTGCAGCCGTCCGACGACCTCGGAGTCCCGGACCTCGATGGCCAGCTCCCGCCGGCTGTCGAAGCTGCCCGGCGCGAGGTTGATCGAGCCGACGATGGCCGCGGTGTCGTCGGCCAGCAGCATCTTGCCGTGGAGCTTGAGGCCCTTGAGCTTGTGGATCTTGATGCCGACGTCGTCCAGGATCCGAAGGCCCCCGACACCTTCGACGAGCTTCTCCTTCTTCAGAGAGTGCGGCGGCCTGGCGAGGACGTGGACTTTCACGCCGCGCTCCGCCGCGCGCACCAGGCGCTCGAGGATGACGGCATCCTGGTAGCGCTCGTTCTGCACGAAGAGCCTGTGCTTCGTCTCGTCGATGAACCGGGCGATGCGGTCGCGGCCGTTGATCGGGCACCAGATCATGCGCGCGTCGTCTCCGGGGGCGAACTTCTCGCGATGCCAGTCGGCCTCGAAGCACTCCACGATCTCGCGCACCTCGTGCGGGTGATCGGTGACGACCGCGTAGTCGCGCGTCTCCGTCAGGTTCTTGGTCTCCCAGTTGAGCGACTTGACGAACGCGACGGAATCGTCGGCCACCATGGACTTCTCGTGCGTCAGGTCGACCGCGGGGTTGCTGTCCTTGACGTCCACGCCCGCCTTCAGCAGCTTCTTGCGAGTCGCCTCGTTGTCCTCCTCGCCGCTCCGGCGCGCCGGGTTGAGCATCACCTGGACCTTCAGACCGCGTTTCCGGGCCGCGGCCACGGCGTCGATGAGCGCCGGATCGGAGAAGACGAACATCTTGATTTTCAGCGATCTCTTCGCGGCGGCCACCGCCTGGAGAATCGGTGCCGCGGCGTCGTCGGGAAGCACGATCAGGGAACGGGAAGGCATCGGAGGCTCCTTGGTCAGGTTCGGGCGGACGTGGAGGTGGCGGCGGGCTCCTTGTCGGCACCGAACTGGATTCGATACAGCTCGGCGTAGAGGCCGCCGCGCTTGAGCAGCTCTTCGTGCGGGCCCTCCTCGGCCACGACGCCGTCCTTGAAGACGACGATCTTGTCGGCGTTGCGGATCGTGCTGAGACGGTGGGCGATGGCGATCGTGGTGCGCCCCTTCATCAGGCGCTCGAGCGCTTCCATCACGGTCTTTTCGGACTCCGTGTCGAGCGCTGCGGTCGGCTCATCGAGGATGAGAATCGGGGAATTGCGGATGATCGCCCGCGCGATGCCGATCCGCTGGCGCTGGCCTCCCGAAAGCGTCATTCCCCGCTCCCCGACCTCGCTGTCGTAGCCCCGGGGCATCCGGGAGATGAACTCGTCGGCGTTGGCGAGCTTCGCCGCCGCGATCACCTCCTCGCGCGTGGCTCCCGGCCGTCCGTACGCGATGTTGTCGGCGATCGATCCGCGGAACAGCACCGTGTCCTGGAGCACGAGTCCGATCTGGTCCCGCAGCGGCTGCAGCTTGTAGTCCCGCACGTCCACCCCGTCGACGAGGATGCGGCCCGCGCTCGGATCGTAAAAGCGCGGGATCAGACTCGCCACGGTCGACTTGCCGCCGCCCGTCGAGCCGACGAACCCCACCATCTGTCCGGCACGAATCGAGAAAGTGATTTCCTTCAAGACCGGCGCGTCGGGCTTGTACGAGAACGCCACCCTGTCGAACGTGATCTCGCCTTTCACCGCCTCCGGAACCCGCCCGTCCGGGCGCTCCGGGATCAGGTCGTCCGCCCCGAGGATCGTCTGGACGCGCTCGACACCGACGGCGGCCTGGGCGATCGTGTTCGTCATCTTGGCCAGGTCCTGGACGGGCTTGAAGAACTTCTGGAGGTAGGCGAGGAAAACGGTCAGCGCTCCGATCGTCATCTTTCCCGCGATAATCAGCGAGGCCCCGCGGTAGAGGACGAACGCGACGCACAGAGCGACGACCGCCCCCACGATGGGCGACAGCAGCGACTTGATGCGCCGGGCCTTCAGAGCCGCGTCGACAGCGGCCTGGCTGGCTTCTTTGAGGTGCTCTTCCTCGAGCTCCTGACGCCCGTAAGCCTTCACGACACGGACGGACTCGAGGCCCTGCTGCACCACCGCCACGATGTCGCTCTGCCGGTGACGAACCTCGTGAGTCGCCTTCTTCACCGCTTTCTTGAACCGGAGGACGAAGAGGAGCAGGAACGGCGTAACGCCCACGGCGATCAGCGCGAAGTCGAAGTTCAGATAGAACATCAGACCCAGCATCCCGAGGATCGTCATGAGATCCACGAGGATCCCGAGCGTCGATTCCGAAGCGAAGCTCTGGATGGTTCCGATGTCGGTCGTGATCGTGGAGAGCAGGTTCCCCGTCTGCTGCGTGTCGTAGTAGGACAGCGAGAGCCGATCGAGGTGGTGGTAGACCTTCAGCCTCAGGTCGTTGGCGACGTACTGACCCACGCTCTCGGTGTAGTAGTTGTCGACGTAGCTCGCGACGGCCCCGATCACCGCAATCAGGACGACCCCGACGGCGGCGGCGAGAGCCGCGCCCATTCCATGGTGGGTCATGCCCTCCGGGAGCCAGCGGACCAGCCACGCCGGAAGAGGGTGATGGCCGACCGCGCTGTCGAGGACGATCTTCAGGGGCCAGGGCGCCGCGAGGCTCATCGCCGTCTCGACGACCATCGCGAACAGGATGATGGCGAGCCGCCCGCGGTACGGGCGCAGGAGCTCGCCGAGGAGCCGCCTCATGCCCGCCGGGGCCGGACCGGACCCGTTTTTCACGCTACCCCGCATTCTATGTCTCGCGCACGCGGATCGCGGGAAGCCGAAAAGTGCAGCCCGGTCCGGAGAGAACCGCTACGGTAGACGGCAATGAAAGTCACCGGCGACATGAGCCGCGCGGCGATCCTGTCGAGGCGGAAGAGCGGGCCCTGAGGCCCGCACGCCCTTCGGCGACCTGCGGCTACGGGCCCCCGACCTTCTGGTAGTTGGAGTTGGTGATGTTGACCTGCAGGTTCTTCGACGGCACCTGCAGCGTGATCGTGCCGGGATAGCTCGTGCCGTCCGGCAGAGCCGCGAACTGCACGGCCAGAGCGATCGCCTGCGACGGGTCGTCGAGATACGAGTTGACGTTGAGCCCCGCGAGCTTCTTGGTGTTCATGTTGAAGTCGAGGGACATGGAGTCGCCGGGCTTCGCGTAGTTCTTGAAGTCGAGTCCGCCCTCTCCGGCGCCGGGACGGTCGATGTTCGCGTTGCCCGCCTGGAACGCCTGCTCCATCTTCTGGGCGTCGGGCGGAACGTAGAGGCCGATCGTGGCCCGGATCTTCTGCATCTCGGCTTCGAACTCATCCTTGGCTTTCTCCATCATTCTCTGCTTGAGCGGTCCCGCTTTCTGCTGCTCCTGGGG
>JBKOZO010000143.1:0-9114 GCA_046725935.1 Acidobacteriota bacterium
CGCCTCAAGGAGACCGCGTTCGACTACGCGTTCATGCTGACCGAGATGGGGATTTCGAAATAGGCGCCGCGTTCCGCATCGCGATCCTCGTAGGGGCGGCCCTCGTGGCCGCCCGTACCGAACGGGGAGGGGACGAGCCCCTCCCCTACAAAGATCCCCCAGGCTCTCTCCGCGCCACGTTCATCGGCAACATGGCCTTCGCCATCACCGACGGCGCGACGACGCTGTACACCGACTACCCGTACGAGTCGGGCGCCTTCGGCTACATGAGCTACGACTTCGACTCCGTTCCGAAGGCCGCCGACGCTCTCTGCCTCATCACGCACGGCCACCGCGACCACTTCGACGCGGCGCTTTTCGCGAAAATGAACGCGCGTGTCATCGCTCCGCCCGCTCTCGCGGCGACGCTCCCGGCGGGCCGCGTGATCCCCTTCGCCCCGAAAATGGAGTACCGCGGCATCGCGATCGAGGCGCTCCGCACGCCGCACGGCGACATCGACCACGACTCCTACCTCGTCACCTGGAACGGGTTGCGCCTCTACTTCACGGGCGACACGGATTCGGCCGACGCGCTTCTCTCGGCAAAGACCCTGGACTACGCGTTCGTCTCTCCGTGGCTGCTCGAGAAGGTCGCCCGGCAGAAGGCCCGAATCGATGCGCGTCACGTGATCGTCTACCACCATCGTTCCGACGAGAAGGTCGAGCCGGTCCAGAACGCGGTGGTGCCGAAACCCGGCGACGTCCTGACGCTTTCGCGAGAGGACCCGCATCGCGCTCGCCGCCACGAGGCGATGCGGCGCATGCCGGACGGGCTCCTGCTCGTGCCCGCAACCCCCTACGAGTTCTCATCCCCGCAGGACCGGACTCCCGGCTTCCTCCAGGACCCGGACTTCTTCTACTTCACCGGGATCGAGACCTCGCCCGGCGCCGTGCTCGCGATCGACGGCGCGGCGAAAGAGTCTCTCCTCTTCGTGCCGGCGAAATTGCCCGGCCTCGCAAACATGATTCCGACCGCGAAGGTTGACCCGGGCGAGACCTCCGCGGCGCGGCTGGGTCTGGACCGGGTCCTCGACCGCAAGGAGCTCGCGGGCTTCCTCGCGCGGCGCCAGGAGAAGACGCCGGGGTTGTTCCTGTACTCCCGCGGCGTCTCGGGCGCGCACGGTTTCCCGCTCGACATCGCGCTGGACGACCCCGACGCGGCCTGGGATCACGCGCTCTCCGAGCTCTGGAGCGCCGAACGCGTTCGTCCGGCCGACGCGATCCTCTCCGAGATGCGCTCGATCAAGGACGCATCGGAGATCGAGGCGATGCGCCGCGTCGGTGCGGCGAGCGCGAAGGCTCTGACGGCCGGCCTGTCGGCTCTGCGTCCGGGACGGCTACAGCGCGAGGCGGAGGTCGCCGTCGTCTCGGCGTGCGTCGCCGCCGGAGCGGAGGGACCCTCGTTCTGGCCCTGGGTCATGACCGGACCGGCCAGCGCCTTCCCCAAGCCCTTCGAGTCTTTGCTGGATTACCGGCACTTGAACCGCCGGATGCAGGCGGGTGAAGTCGCGCGCGTGGACGTCGGCTGCGACGCGCTCCACTACCAGGGGGACGTCGGCCGCACGGCGCCCGTGTCGGGCGCCTTCGACGCGGGACAACGCGAGACCTGGGAGATCCTGATCGCGGCGTATCGGGCGGGTCTCGGCATCTTCCGCGACGGGGCCCGTCGCGACGACGTCTTTTCGGCGAGCCTCGCCGAGGTCCGGCGGCGGCAGCCCGCGCTCGCCACACCTCTGGGCAGGAAAGCCGCCGAGGTTCTCCTCGCCGAGGACGGGTTGAAGTGGTGGGGAATCCACGGCGTCGGGCTGGAGGCAGCCGAGGGGGCGCCCGAGACCCTGCGCGCCGGAATGGTCGTCGCGTTCGAGCCGATCTTTTCAGTCGACGGCCAGGGCTTCTACCTCGAAGACATGGTCCTCGTCACGAAGGACGGACACGAGATCCTGACGCCGGGTCTTCCTTACTCCGCCCGCGAGGTCGAGCGCGCCGTGGCCCCGGCCCGGAACTAGCCGCCGGACGAAGCGGCGCTCTTCTCCTTCGCGCCGGGACCCTTGAGCGCGCGGCCGGGCTTGGCTCCGGTGTGCTCGCCGTCCTTGAGCACCTGAGTGCCGTTGACGAAGACGTGCCGGACCCCCACCGAGTACTGGTGCGGTTTCTCGTAGGTCGCGCGGTCGGCGACGGTCGCGGGATCGAAGACGACGACGTCGGCGTACATCCCCTCTTCGAGCCTGCCCCGATGGTCGAGGCCGAGGTTCGAGGCCGGCAGCGCCGACAACCTCCGGATCGCCTCGGGCAGCGAGGCGACTTTCTTTTCGCGCACGTACTTGCCGAGGAAGCGCGCAAACGTCCCGTAGGCCCGGGGGTGCGTGGGTGACTTCACAAAGATCCCCTCCGGCGCCATCGATCCGGCGTCGGAGCCGAACGAGACCCACGGCAGCCGCAACTGCTTCTCGAGATTCTCCTCGGAGATCAGAAAGTAGAGAGCGCCTGTCTTCGCCTGGTCCTCGATGACGAGGTCGATCAGCGTCTCGACGGGGTCCTTCTTGCGGATGCGGGCGATCTCGGCGAGGCTCTTTCCCGCGAGCGGCTTCAACTTCTCGTCATTGAACTCGTCGATCAGGATGTTTTCCGGCGACCCCGATGCGCGATAGAGGTTTTCCCAGCCCTTCCCTGGCTCGCGAATCTCGCCGGCGATGCGGGCGCGGGTGGCGGGATCGCGGAGCCTCTCGAGGAGCTTTTCGGTTCCGCCCTCGTGCGCCCACGGCGGGATGCAGAAGTCGAGGGCCGTGCCGCCGGCGGTGTACGTGTACATGTCGGCCGTGATCCGTACGCCGTCGCGCCGCGCCGCCTCGATCTTCGCGATGACCGCGTCCATCTTGGGCCAGTTGTCCACGCCGGCCGCCTTGAGGTGATAAATCTCCGCCGGAACGCCGGCTTCGCGCGCGATCCGGATGACCTCGTCCACGGCTTCGCTCAGGCGGTCGCCTTCGCTCCGCATGTGGGTGATGTACTTGCCCTGATACTCCGCCGCCACGCGACAGAGAGCGACGAGCTCCTCCGTCGTGGCGAAGGTGCCGGGCGGATAGATCAGAGCGGTTCCGACTCCCAGGGCTCCGTTCTCCATCTCGCGGCGGACCAGGGCCTGCATCTGCTCGAGTTGCGCGGGCGTGGGCGCTCGATTCTCCAGCCCGAGGACGTTTTCGCGGACCGTCGCGGCGCCGACGTACGAGGCCACGTTCGGCGAGATGCCGCGCTTCTCGAGGTACTTGAGGTACTCGGACAGCGTCGTCCACTCGATGTCGAACTTGATGTCCGTCTGATCCTCGCGGGCCCGTTTCTTCTGCTCGTCGTTCCACGGGCCCATCGACCAGCCCTCTCCGAAGATCTCGGTCGTCACGCCCTGCCGGATCTCGCTCTGGGAGCGGCCGTCGGCGATCAGCGTGTCCACCGACCACGACAGCATGTTGACGAAGCCCGGCGCCACGGCCAGGCCGCGGGCGTCGACGACGCTCTTCGCGGCCGCCCCGGAGAGATCGCCGACCGAGGCGATCCGATCGCCGCGAATCCCGACGTCGGCGCGCCGCCCCGGGTTGCCCGATCCGTCGTAGACCGTGCCTCCGCGGATCACGACGTCGAATGGAGCGTCCTTTTCGGAAGCGAAAGCGGCGAGGCTCGAAGCGAGGGCCAGCGAGGCGCCGAGGAGCGCGGTCCGGATCCGCATCAATAGGTCGGACCCACGTGCAGGAGGCGACCCGCCAGGATGATCCACGCCAGGCCGACGCATGCGATCGCGATCAGCGTCTCCCCGAGCTTGCTCCAGACGCGGCGCTGCCGGCTTCCCCAGGCGCGGGCCGCATTGAAGAGGGCGATCAGCGTCCCGAGCAGCGCGAGCGCGGCAAGGACCTGCATGACGTGCAGCCAAGGATCCAGCTTCGGGGTGAAGAGGTTGAGGTCGTCGAGACCTCGGATGATGATGATGGCGTACCCGGCGACCATCACCACCTCGAGCAGACACACCAGGCGCGTCCAGAGACGGAGACGGCGCTCGCCGGGCGGCAACTCGAGGCGCCTCGCGTAGTGGCGGCGCACGAGCGCGCCCAGCGGCCACAGGATCAGCGCGAGCACCACGAGCGCGAGGCTCACGATCGCCACAGGGAGGAGGATCTTTGAGTCGAGATACGCCGGCGGCCGGAAGAAGTCGAAGAACGGATACTCCGTGACCATCTCGTCGCGGCCGAGCGGATCCTTCTGGAACACAACCTTCTCCTGGCCGTGAGCCTCCCGGAACACTCCATTGCCGATCGGTTCCCACTTCTTCGGCTTCTCGTTGTAGTCGGTGAGCCCGGCGACCTCGATCGCGCCGTCGTCGTCGGCCGAGGGGGCGACCTTCGTCTGCTGCAGGAGGTAGAGGAGGCGGAGGAACTTTGTGTCTTCTCGCCGGCTCACGAGATAGTTGCCCGCCACCCTCTTCACCTGGTCTTTGGCATCCGCGGAGCGCGCCGCGGCCAACGGCGTGTAGGGAAAGTAGCGATCCAGGAACTTCTCCCACAGGAGCCCCCGCCCGCTGCCCTTGCCGTTGCCGCCGCTGTTGTAGGAGACGAAGAAGCCGACGTTCGCGTCGGGGATCAGGTGCAGATCGCTGTGGAACCAGTTCGTGTCTCCGCCGTGGCCGATGATCCGGTGCCCGTTGCGCGACTCCTCGTAGAAGCCCAGCGCCATCCCGTCCGTCTCGGGCGATTTCCCGCGCTGGCGTGCGTGCATGAGCTTCGCGGTCTCGGGCTGGAGGATCTGCCCGCCCTCGAAGCGCCCGTCCTGCAGGTGCGCCATCATGAAGCGTGCCATGTCGGCCCCGGACGCGGACAGCGCGCCGGCGGGCGACGGGACCACGATCTCGAACGGCTGCGCCTTCTCCGAGGCGATCTTGTAGCCCTTCGACATCGACGGCGCCAGTGCCGGCGGCAACGGCTGCCGGAAGGTCGCGTGCGTCATTCCCAGCGGACCCGTGATGAACTCGTCGACGTATTCGGCGAAGGGCTTTCCGGAGACCCGCTCCACGATGTAGCCCGCCATCGACGTCGCGTAGTTGGAGTACGCCGGAGTGGAGCCCGGCGGGAAGATGCGCTGCGGCTGGTGCGACCGGAGGTGCTGTCCGAGGGGAACCAGCATGCTCGCATCCGCCACGATCAGGTCCTTCGCGTAGTCCTCGTAGCCCGGCGTGTGCGTCATGACGTCGCGCAGCGTGATCGGCTTCCCGAACCCCTCGGGGACCTTGTAGTCGAGGTACTTGTTCACGTCCGCGTCGAGGTCGAGCTTTCCCTTCTCGACCTGTTGCATGACCGCGGTCCAAGTGAAGAGCTTGGAGATCGAGCCTGGCCGGAAGAGCGTCGTCTCCCACGAGACGGGGACTCGCTTCTCGACGTCCGCCCAGCCGTAGCCGCGGCCGAAGAGGACCTTGCCTTCCTTGACGACGACGACGACGGCTCCCGCGACGTCCGCCGGGCCGAGCTGCGCCGGCACGAGGCCGTCGAGGAAAGCGGCCACGTCGGAGGCGGTCATCTCCGGGGTCGAGGGCGTCGAGGGCACGGCCGCCGCGGCCGCGGGCGCCGTGGGCCTCTTGCGAGAGGACGGCGGCTCCTGCCACGCGCCGAGCCGCGCGCTCGAGAGAACGGCGAGAAGAAGAACCGCCGAAACGAATCGAGCGCCGCGCCTCACAGATCGACTCTCAGGCCGAACTGTATCTGACGAGGCCCGAACGCCCCCTCGGCCGTCGCCGTGGGCTGCCCGAACAGCGGCGACTGCATGTTGCCGATGTAGTTCGTTTTGTTGATGTGGTTGAACAAATTGAAGGCCTCGACGATGAGCTGCAGGTTCACCCGGTCGATCGCGATCGTCTTGGCGAGGTGAAGGTTGACGGTCCACATCGTGTTGCCGCGGCCGGAATTTCGCTCGACGCCGGCCGGCCGGTCGCTGATGTAGGTGTCGCCGTTGTCGTCGTTGCCGGTGATGATGTTGTACGGAGGCGAGGAAAGCAGGCTCCCGCTCGCGCCGACCACGAGCCCCCACGGTCCTCTCCAGTCGACGGCCGCATTCAAGGTGTTGCGGATGTCGTTGGAGCTCGGGCCGTAGTCGGCGTCGATGTTGTAGTTGTCGCTGGGGGTGTACTGGGAGCCGTCGGTGTTGTCTTTGTTGGACGCGAGGGTGTAGGCGAGCTGGGCGCCGACGTTCTGCCCGAAGCGCTTGGTGAAGCCGAGCTGCATCGCCATATACCGGCCGCGCCCGCTCGTCTCGGGCTCGTACGCCGTGCCGATGTTCGGATCGGGATAGACCCCCTGGATCGGAGCATTGGCGTCGCGCAGCAAGAGCAGGTGGTAGCTGCGTGCGTAAACGAAGTCCAGACTGAACGCCATGTCGGGAGTCAGCTCGCGCTGGACCCCGAGGCTGCCGACGTTCTTGTACGGCGTCGTGTTGTCCTGATTCAGGATCGAGATGTTCGGGGGCAGCGGGATCGGAACCCCGTTGCCTCCCGACAGCGGATCAGGATAGCCGGGGTTGAGAATCGTCTGGAAGTTGAAGCGGCCGGGCTCGAAGATCGTGGCGAGCAGCGGCACGTTCAGGAGCACCTGGTCGTAGTAGATGCCGAAGCCACCGCGGACCGACGTCTTGCCGTCCTTCGTGGGGTCCCACGCGAAGTGGATGCGCGGACCGAAGTTCTGCCAGTCGTGTTTCGTGTAGACCTGATCCTCGTAGTCCCAGCGGAGCCCGATGTTCAAGGTCAGGTTGCTCGCGGCCCTCCACTGATCCTGGACATACAGGCCGACGATGTTGTTGTTGAGGGCGATGTTGGGGTCCCCCGAGCCGACCTGGTAGATGAACGGGTAGGTGTCCGGGTTGTTCGCATCGAACGGCTGGTCCGTCGTGAACACGAAGGCGCCGTCGAAGTTCTGAGGCACGAAGGCGTCGATCTTGATGTGGCTGTAGTCGACTCCGGCTTTCACGAAATGTTCGCCGCTCTTGCCGAGGTTGAAGCTGACCGAATCGATCAACTGGTATCGGTCCTCGCTGAAGGACTGAGGCAGATTCGGGAGCTTTCCCGAGATCACCGTCGGCCGCTGGATCGTCGGACAGCCCGGACAGTTCTGCTCGAGAGCGTCGTTGCTCTGGCGGGCGAACTGGAAACGGGCGTCGTTCGACGTGTTGGGATTGATGATCCAGGAGTGCGCCAGCGCGTAGTCGATGTTTTCTGTGTCGAGGGTGAAGCCCGCCTCCTCGGTCACGACGGCGCCATTTCCCGCGATCTCGCCGACGAGATCGTTCGTCTGCTTCGGCTTGTCGAGGCGGAAGCGCCCCATGAGCGTCTGGCTGTCCGTCGGGTGATAGTCGATCTTCGCGACGACGCGGGGCTCGCGCAAGTCCTGCGGGAAGGTGGTCTCGGAGCCGAGGCCCAGGGATTCGAGCACGGAGGGTTCCACACCCACCACTGCCGTCGCGTCGCGCCACGTCTGCTCGAAGGACAGGAAGAAGAACGCCTTGTCCCTCGCGATCGGGCCGCCCCCCGACACGCTCAGGATCCCCTGCTCGAAAGGCGTCGACTTCTCGCCGGTCGTCGGATCGGGCGAGGCGAACGGATCGCTCGCCGTTAGGGCGGAGGCGCGGTAGTAGCCGGCCACACGCGCGTGGAAGTCGTTGGTTCCCGAGCGCGTGACGACGTTGACGATGGCGCCGGAAGCCTGGCCGTACTCCGCCGAGTACTGGCTGGACATCACCTCGAACTCTCCGATGGCGTCGGGCGAGTAGTCGCCGCGGAAATCGCCGAGGGCGGTCTGGTCGTTGCTCAGCCCGTCGATCAGCATCGTGTTGCTGCTGCCGTTGCTCCCCGACGAAGAGATGTCGGTCGCCTCCGTCACGCTCTGCGTGATCCCCGGAGACAGGATGATGAGGCTCTCGAAATTCCGGTCGGGCAGCGGGAGCTCGTCGATCTGCCGCTTCGTGATGTTTGCTCCGATCACACTCTTGGTCGTCTCGACGATGGGCGCATCGGACTTGACCGTGATCGTCTCGCTCACCGCGGCGACCTTCAGGCTGAAATTGACCTCCGCCTGCTGCCCGATGAACACGCGGACTCCGGACCGCACCTCCGTGGCGAACCCGGCCAGCGTCACAGTGAACTCCCAGGTTCCCACCGCGAGCTCGGCGAACCGATAGACGCCTCCCGCGTCCGAGGGCACGGTTCGGGTGAGACCCGTGTCGACGTTGCGCGCCGTGAGGATCGCTCCGGCGAGCGGCTGGCCCGACTCGTCGGCGACGCGGCCGAACACCGTGCCTCCGACTCGTTGTCCGAAAACGGCCGACGCCAGGAGACACACCGCCACCGCGACGGCCAAAGCCCTCGTGAATGGACTCATGACCTCTCCTTCCCCGCTCCGCCGGCGGCCCCGCCGCCGCGAGCGCACGCCTTCAACTTGAGCGGAGAATGCATCATCCGTTGCCGAGTGTCAATACACCGCAATACTCGATGAAAAGGCCGCGAATCGCGGGCTCGCGCCGCTTCCGGGCGCGGGCGATCGCATCATTTATTGCATTGAGCGCGGGCCCGGCCGCCCCCGGCGCTCGAAGACGTAGAGGGCGATGTCGCCGCACGGGACGATCGACACGGCTTCGTATCCGCGCGAAAAGAGGGACCGGGAGGTCTTTCGCAGGGATGTGCGTGCCTGCGCCGCGAGAGTGGGATCGCTCGTGTAGAGAGCGGGAGCGCCCGCCGGAATCTCCACCGCGACGCGCCCCGAGGCGGGCCGGCGTCCTGAAATCAAGCGCGGGAGGCGCGCGACATCGGGCGGCTCCATGACGAGGCCGCGCGCCGCGCGTTCGACTTCGCGCTTCTTCAGAGGCCAGTAGACCTCGAAGCGATCCGTCGGAAGCCCGCCGTAGAGGCCGCCCAGGCGTCCGTAGGCGTCTTCGATGAAACGCCAGGCCCGCGCTCCGAGCCGCACGAGGTTCAAGCGGGCGTTTCGAACGAGGAGCGGGTCGTAGGTCCAGGTGACGAGACCGATCCCGCGCTTAAGGCACCAGTTCCTCTGAAAC
>JBKOZO010000144.1:0-28865 GCA_046725935.1 Acidobacteriota bacterium
CGCCTGAGTTCTCACTCGAACTGATCGAACCGGCGACCATGGGGGCACGGGGGCACAGCCCCCGCACAAAGACGCCGCCGCGGACGTGCCGAGCGAAGCGAGGCGCGGCCGGTTCGATCCCGGCCGCCCCGACCATTGCGCCGCGCCTTTCCCATCCCGGCCGCCCCGACCATCGCCGTCGCTCTCGCTTTCTCGGGCTCCGGCGGCACGAAGTCTTTTTCGGAGCCCTGCTCGTCGATGCTGTCGACGTTTGCCCGCTTGTGGTAGATGGCGGAGGTGGTCTGGTCCGCGTCGGGTAGCGGATGGGTGGCGAGCGCCGAAGCGTGGCTCGCCTCGCCTTATCTCGGCCGCCTCGTAACCCGCGTCGCGAGTCAGCATGGCGTTCCCGGGGCGGAACTGCCGGACCTGATCCAGGAAACCCGGATCGCGTTGTGGAAAACCGGGCTCGACTCCTCCGTCAGCGCGGCGCTCGTCGTCAACATCGCGAGGAACAAGGCGGTCGACCTCGTCCGCAACCTCGCCCGGCGGCGAGCCCGACGTCGTGCCGTGGAGCTGCTGGTCTCCACTCCAGATGTGGATTCAGAGCTCCGTCATCTCCTGAGCCTTCGGGTCAAGACCTTGCCGCGCCGTCTCCAGGAGTTCTACGAGCTGCACTATGAGCTCGGGCTGAGCGAGCGGGAGATCGCTCGAGCCTGGGGCCTGTGCCGGGGGTCGGTCCGCTGGTTGGATCGCCGAACACGAGGACTCCTTCTCGGCGCCGGAGACAGCTCGCCGACAAAGAGTCCAACCACGGCGCCGCGTCGCCCGGCCTCCATCGAGCGACTCTAGGCCTTCTCCGTCTCAAAGAGTCGGCGCAGCTACCCGCTCTGGGCCAGATGATCCGTCGAGCCACGACACCGTCGGACACTTCTTCGGGCCGCCCTTCCGCTCACTAGCCCGGGCCCGACTTCGCGCGCGACTCTAGAGTGGAGGTCCGATCGAGGCCTCGCCGATCGGAGCACGGTATGAATCCCAAGCAAGACTCGTCGCCGGCGGCCAAGGCCAAGGAACCCCCGTACACGAAGGAACGATCGCAGTTCCGCGCGCTCCTGCTGTCCAACCCCAACTATTTTGGCAACCTCAAGGTCAGTCCCTTCCCGCCCGTCGTCAACGTTCAGAGCAACACCACCTGGGAAGAGATCGGCTGCGTCGGCTTTCAGCCGGAGCTGGACCGGTTGGAAGCGGTCGTCTTCATCAAGCAGCCCTCGGGTTACGGAGGCGACGTCTGTTCCGCGGGCACGCCGGAATACGTGCGGTTCTACATCTCGTTCGACAACGGCGCCACCTGGCAGGACCAGGGCCTCGAGAGCTTCACGGCTTACGACATTCCGGAGGGGACAGCCGGGACCAAACAGCTCGAGTACGCCGTCACGCACCAAATCTCTCCGCCCAAGACGTTTTGTTTCATCTCCAACCTCGCCCTGGTGCGGGCGATCCTTTCATGGAACGTGCAGCCTCCTCCCAACGATCCGAACTTCACCCCGGTGTTCGGAAGCGTTCACGACACGCACATTCAGATCGACGGATGGAAGATCTTCATCCTCGCCGACGCGCTCAAGGCGTTCAAGGTCCAGCTGCCGAAGGAGCTGGAGGCCTCGCTCGATCTAACGCATCCCATGCCGGTTCCCAAGCCCAAGGCGCTGACGGTGGCGGAGCTACAGAAGCTCTATCGCGGCAAGAACGTCCAGCCGCATCGCTACGCCCTCTCCGAGGTGCAGAAGCTCATCGGGGAGCCGGAGCTCACCGAGACGCTCATGTCTCCCGGCTTCGAAGGCGTCTTCGGAAAGCTGGACATCAACCTCGCGAGCATCATCGGCAAGTTCTTTCCGATCGAGGGCGACACGTTCTACGAGGAGCTCGTCTGCGTTGGCCTCAACAACAGCCAGAGCGCTCTCGTGGGCGTCATCCGCCTCAAGGAGTCGTCGGGCTATTCGGGCAACCCGTGCACCGCCGGAAGCCGCGAATACGTCACCTTCTGGGGCGACTTCAACGACAACGGCACCTTCGAGACGTGCCTGGGGACGGCGTCGGTGCAGGTGTTCGACATCGAGAACATCCCGAGCGGCGGTCTCGAGTATTCGGTCTATCTCCCGGTCGACCTGAGCAAGTACCACCAGCCCTGCGAGCAGGGGGCGAAGGTGGTGAAGATCCGAGCCATTCTTTCGTGGAACGTCGCCCCTCCATGCAGCAACCCCAACTACATTCCGATCTGGGGCAACCGCGAGGAGACGCTCGTCCACATCACCGGCCCGGTGATCACGCCCGGCGTTTTCAGCCCGTACCTCTACGAGGTCAACGGCGTCAGCGTCTGCAATATCAATCCGATGACCGGGCTCGCCACCGGGGACCAGCCCTTCGGCGACGTCGTCTACGTCATGGGGGAAATCCCCGCCGCGCTCGCGCTGACCGCGCCCGACACGCTCCGATACAAGGTCTGGGTGCGACAGCTCCCCGGCGGCCTCCCGCAGTGGCTCGCCAATTCGTTCGACGTCATGATCACGCAGGGATTCGGAATCGGCCCGGCGTTCACCTTCCCATTGGCTCAGTCCGTCGACATGAACGGCGAGTACACGTACCGCGAATACGGAACTCCCGTCACGGGTGGATGGCGTCGCGTATCCAGTCTGAACCGTCTTTTGGCGGTCTGGATCACAAACCAGCCCATGACCGGACTCTGGGAGATCGGGATCGTTGCGAGGGACACGATCACGAACCAATCGTTCGCGGCCCAGACCATTTGCGGCATCAGCGGTTCACCGACCGTCAATGTCTGGCTGGACGAGGTGGGACCGACCGCCGACGTTGAGATCAAGGGATTCTCGGTGCCCCCGGGACCGATCCAGACGGCGGGCGAGTGCGACACGTTCACGAAGGGGGTTACGCTCCATGGCACCTATAGCGTCAGCGACGAGCACTTCGGCAGCCTCAGCCTGACGATTCAGCCCCTCAGTCACGCCAACGGCGCCGCGATCGTTCCGCCTACCCGAGTCTACGGGCCTCCGGATTTCGTGCCCACGACCGGGGAATCCGGGACGTGGACGCTCGACACGACTCCGATGGACCCTTGCGGCTACGTCGTGCGACTCTCCACCTCGGATCGGACGAGAGTCGGGTTCGGCAACGGTACCGGAGGCGGCTGGTACGTCGGCCGATACAACGAGGACTTCAGCGGGTTCTGCCTCAAAGCACCGGAGTGATCGGACGTGCGCGGCTCCAGAGACAGCGTCCGGTTCTGGACGAGCTTCGCCGTCGCGGCTCTGGCGACCTGGCGCGCGACGCATCTTCTGTCGCGGGAGGATGGCCCTGCCAACGTCCTGTCGAATCTCCGGGCTCGCCTCGGAGACGGCCCGCTCGGCGAGCTCATGGACTGCTTTCATTGCACCAGCATCTGGGTCGCGATGCCCCTGACGCTCTTCGTGAGTCGCGGCGCCGGAGATTTCGTGCCCACATGGCTGGCGCTCTCGGGCGCGGCGTGCTGGATGGAGCGTTTCGCTCCGGGCCATGTCCGCCCGGTAGATGAGGAACAGAGAGGTCCTTTCGATGGGATGTTGCGGTCAGAGGCGGTCGGCGCTCCGAAGCCCTTCGCCTTCGAGGTCGAAGATCCGGTTCGGTAGCGGGGAAGCTCCGGCCGTGGGGCTCGACCGGCGATTCGTGGTCCTGGAGTATCTCGAGAGCGCACCCCTCTTCGCTCGAGGGACGACCGGGAGGGAGTATCGCTTCTCGGAGCGGGATCGGATCCAGAGCGTCGATGTGCGCGACGCCTCCGCCCTGCTGCAAACAGGTTTCTTTCAGCGAACGCGATGAATTCGGAGGACTCCATGGATACTGATCCCGCCCAGCCGGCGACTCACGCTGCGGCTGCCTTTCCGTGGCCGCATGTCTTTCGACACGTCTATGCCGCCAAGTTTCTCTGCGGGGAGCTCAAGAGGATGCCGATCGAGGGCCCGGTCGAGCCGGGGAGCTACTCGACGGCGATCAACGTCCACAACCCGCACTGGCACCCCGTCGTCATCCGCAAGAAGGCGATTCTTCTCTTCGACGCCTCCCATCCCGAGGAGGCGGTCGAGCGTCCGATTCCGCCCGTGCACCGGGAGCGGCCCGTCATGAAGGAGCTCGGGCCCGACTGGGGCCTGGAGATCGATTGCCGGGACATCCGCCAGCTGCTTCTGGAAGCGGTCCCCGGCCAACCGGGCCCCGAGGCTCCGATCTTCATCAAAGGCTGGGTCGTCATCGAGACCTTTTCCGACTCTCCGCTGGACGTCGTGGCCGTCTACACGGTCGAGCCGCTCGGCTCCAAGGGATCGCAGCCGTTGTCGATCACCCTGGATCGAGTGCCCGGGCGGCGACTTCTCTTTCCCGGCTTCTAGCGCCCCCGGCTCAGCCCGCGCCGGCGGGCCGTAGCCGATTTCGAAAGTGTCAAGAGATTCGAGATTGTAGTCCGCCGCAACGGCACTGCCGGAGCGCACCGGTCATAGACTTGAGGCGCTGAGCCTTCCGGAAGGGGGGCTTTCCTTCCGGAACGGAAAGAACGCTCCAATGCTCCGAGACCGTCGCGCTCAAGGCGCCGTCCTCACACTCGCGTTGCTGCTGGTCTGTCGGCCGCTGCCGGCGAAAGGAGGGAAACCGCTCCCGCCCGGCGTCCCCGTCGAGGCGCGTCTGTCGGTGGGCCATCCCCACGTCTATGCGATGGCCCTATGCTCCGGTGACTTTTTCCGCGTGCGGATCGAGCAGAACCATCTCGACGTCGTCGCCCGGATCCTGGCCCCCGACGAAACCGCTCTGGCGGAAATCGACAACGCGAGCGACCGGTCGGATCCTCTTTCCGTTTCGATCGTCGCCGCCGGCGACGGGTCGCATCGGGTCGTTGTCGTTCTGCGCGGACGGCGCGCCACCCGCGGCCGGTATCGCGTGATCGCCGAGACGCCGCGGGCTTCCACGTCGAACGACTGGGAGCGCATCCGCGCCGAGCGTCTGCGGGCCGAGGCCGATCGTCTCGTCTCCCGCGACGCTGCGAATTCCGCCGGGGAGGCTCTGGCGCGCTACGAAACCGCGCGCGACACTTTCCGCTGGATTGGAGACCGGCGGGAAGAAGCTGCCACGCTCGGCCGCATCGCCGACTCTTTGGGACGACTCGGGCGGCTTCGAGAGACGCTCGTGCGCGCCGAGGAGATGCTGGAGCTCTGGCAGGCCGAGGCGGATCGCCGCGGCGAGGCGGCCGCGCTGGATCGGGTCGGCCTCGCGTACTCCGAGATCGGCGACCAGCAGCAGGCGCTGGTGTTCCTCGAGCGGGCGCTCGAAATCCGTCGCGCCGACGGCGATGCCTGGGGCCAGGCCGAGACGTTCAACGACATCGCGGTGGCTCGGGGAGCGCTGGGCGAGATCCCGGAGGCGATCGCGCGGTACACCGACGCGCTCGACCACGCCCGACGTTCGGGGGATCGCCTGATCGAGGCGTGGGTCTGGAACAACCGGGCGGTCGATTTTCGCAACATCGGAGACGTCGATCGGGGTCTCGCGGACTCGCGCCGCGCGCGAGAAATGTTTCGCGCTCTCGGCGACAAGCACCAGGAAGGCGTCGTCGAATACGGCATCGGCAGCGCCCATCTCGAGCTCGACGACGTCCCGCAGGCGTTGCGCCACTACGAACGCGCGCGGGCCCTGTTGAAAGCGACCGGCGACAAGCGATTCGAAGCCCTCACGCTCAACCACATGGGGCTCGCGCGTCTCTCTTCAGGAAATCCAGAGCCGGCGCTGCGCGACTTTCAGTCTTCCTGGCAGTTGCTGCGGGACTGCGGGGACCAGCGCGGAGCCGCGATGGCCTCGGCGAACATCGGTTTCGCCCGGCTCGCGCTGGGCGACGTGGCCGGTGGCCGAGCGCGCCTCCAGGAGGCTCTCCTCGAGGTCCGGGAGTCCGGCGACCGGATGCACGAGTCCGTCGCCCTCGTCTATCTGGCGCGCGCCGAAAGGGCCGCGGGAGAACTGCCGGCCGCGCGCGATCGGCTCGAGGAGGCATTGCAGCTGACGGAAGCCCTTCGCGGCTCCATACCCGAAGCGGGTGAGCGCGCCGCGTTCATGGCCACGACCCGGCACCGCTACGACCTGCTGATCGACGTTCTGATGCAGCTCCACGCGAGCGAGCCCGACCGCGGCTGGGACGCCGAAGCGCTCCATGCCAGCGAGCGAGCGCGGGCGCGCAGCCTCGTCGAGCTGATGACGGAGGCGCGCATCGATCTTCGGACCGGCGTCGACCCTGAACTGCTGGAGAAGGAGCGCGCCCTCGAAGCCGAGCTCGAGCGCAAGCGCCGCGAAGAGCCGCGGCGGCTTGCGGGCAATCCGGCAGCGCCGCCGGGAGCCAGACCCGACGTCGACGCGCTCCTCGCGGAGTACCGGGACGTCCAGAGCCGCATCCGGGCGGCGAGCCCGCGCTACGCGGCGCTCGTGCGTCCCACGCCTCTCTCTCTGAAGCAGATCCAGGAGCAGGTGCTGGACGGCGACACGCTCCTCCTCGAATACGCCCTCGGGGAGAAGCGCAGCTTCCTCTTCGCCGTCACCCCGACATCGTTCACCAGCCACGTTCTTCCGCGCCGCAGCGTCGTCGAGGCGGCCGCGCGCCGCCTCTACGAGGCCTGGAGCACGAGCGGCAAGCTCGACGCGGCGGAAGTCCGTAGGCGCGAGCGCGCGGTCTCCCGCATGCTGCTCTCCCCCGTCGCCGGCCAGCTCGGCCGCAAGCGCCTGGCGATCGTGGCCGAAGGAGCGATCCAGTACGTGCCGTTTTCGGCGCTGCCCTCGCCCTCCGCAACTCCGGCCGCGCATCTGGCCTCGGCTCACGAGATCGTGAGTCTTCCCTCCGCGACGACCCTGGCCGTGCTGCGCCGGGAGGCCAACCGCCGCAACCGGCCGGAGCGGACCGTCGCGGTTCTCGCGGACCCGGTGTTCGACGCTTCGGACCCGCGGGTGACCGGACGGGAAGCGGTCCCGGGCGCCTCTCGACCCGCTGCTCCCGGAAGCGACGACCTCACGCGCTCGATGCAGGAGGCGGGACTCGCGCGCCTGGATCGTCTGCCCGCCAGCCGCCTCGAAGCCGAGTCGATCGCCGCGCTGGCTTCGACCGGAGCGAGCTTCACGGCTCTGGACTTCCGGGCCAGCCGCGCGACGGCCCTGTCGCCGGAAGTGTCCGGCGCCCGAATCGTGCATTTCGCGAGCCACGGGCTTTTGAACAGCCGCCACCCCGAGCTGTCGGGAATCGTGCTGTCGCTGGTCGACGAGCGAGGCCGCGCCGTCGACGGCTTCTTCCAGACCCGAGACATCTACGAGCTCAAACTCTCGGCGGATCTCGTCGTCCTCTCGGCCTGTCAGACGGCGCTCGGCAAAGAGGTTCGGGGCGAAGGGCTCATCGGCCTCTCCCGCGGTTTCATGTACGCCGGGACCCCCCGGATCGTGGCCAGTCTGTGGCGCGTACCGGACCGCGCCACCGCCGAGTTCATGGCGGCGTTCTACCGGGGGGTGCTGCGTCAGGGACTGACCCCGGCCGCCGCCCTCCGCGCCGCCCAGAGGAGGTTCCTGGGCGAGAAGCTCTGGTCTAACCCCTACTACTGGGCCGCCTTCACACTGCAGGGCGAATGGGAGTAGCGTGTCCTGCACGGCGTGAATGAGAGCCCCCTGCCTCCGCCGGCCGACGCGGCCGATTGCGGACCCGAAGAGCTGGTCCGGAGGATCCGCGCCGGAGACCCCGCGGCCGAGGAGGATCTGGTCCGGAGATATCGCCGCGGTGTCGGCGCCGTTCTTCGCCGCGCGGGCGCCGACGTGGCCACCACCGACGATCTTTCTCAGGAAACCTTCGCGATGTCCTTGCGAAAGATTCGGGCGGGAGAGATCCGCGAGCCGGGGCGGCTCGCTGGCTTTCTCTGCTCGCTGGCCCGCAACCTCGCGATCGAGCACTTTCGCAAGGCCGGGTCCCGGAGGACCGCGGGAATACCGGACACGGATTTCGCGAGCCCCGCGCCCAGCCCGCTCGACGACCTGCTCCGGACCGAGCGCGCGGCGGTCGTCCGGAAGGTTCTCGCCGAGCTTCCCTCCGAGCGAGACCGCCAGGTCCTGTTTCGCTTGTACCTGAACGAGGAGGAAAAGGATCGAATCTGCAGGGATCTCAGGCTATCGAGCCTCCATTTCAACCGGGTCGTCTTCCGGGCGCGGGAGCGCTATCGAGAGATCTACCTGGAACGGGTAAAAAGTCGGGAAGGGCCGAGATAATGGCGCCCCCGGACTCACATTGGAGTCAGATGGACCACACCGGGATCGACGACGAACAGACCGCTGAACGCTACGTCCTGGGCCTGCTTTCCGAGGAAGAATGCTTCCGTTTCGAGGAGCACTTCCTCGACTGCCCTCGGTGTCTCGAGTCCATCGAGGCCGTGGAGGGGCTTCGCGCTGGCCTGACGGATGTGTCGGCGGCCGATGCCCCGGCGGCGGCCGCGTCGAACGTGGCCGCATTCCGGAGCAGGACGCGGCCCACGCGGCCCTTCCTGACGTTCCTGGCCGCGGCCTGCGTTCCGCTGGCCATTCTGTCGGGGCTTTTCTATGCCCAGACGCGCGGCGCACGCCACGACCTCGACGACTCGAGGCGGCTTCTGGAGCAGTCGCAGCGCCGGCAGGCCGAGCTCGAGAACGCCCTCCAGCGAGAGAGCGCCGAGCGCGGCCGGGTCTCCGTGGAAGGGCTGTCGCTTCGAACGGCGCCGGTCTTCCTGCTGAACCTGACGCGAGGAACCTCCCTTGCGGAGCCTCCGAACCACGTGGCTCTTCCCGGCGCCGCCGGGTGGGTGACGCTGGTCTTCGATCGCCCGGACGGCCGTGACGCTTCCGGCTTTCGCGTTCGTGTCTCGACTTCGGACGGACAGCCGATCGGTGAAGCCACCGCGGGTACGGCCTCCGGAGGTCTGCTCTCCGTCAGCCTCCCATCCGAACGATTGCCGGCGGGCAATTACGTCCTCACGGTCGAAGCGCTCGGTGGCGGTCAGCCTCTCGCAACCTACCGTTTCCGCGCGGAGGCAAAGCGCTGAGAAGGCTCGGCTTCCGGCGACGCTGAGATAGTTCCGCCTCTCCCCCCACTTCTGCTTCCGATATCGAAACCCCGGCCCCGGCCGCGATGTGCGGCGGCGGGCCACTAACCAGGCAGGAGGTAGTCATGACCAAGGGGAGAAGTGTGCGACGCGGAACCGGCAGGAGCGCGTTCGCGGCGGTCGCGGCTCTGTTGCTGGGTGTGGCGGCCCTGCGCGGAGAGGACGTCCGCAAGCCCACCAATCAGGAGCAGTTGAGGCAGTTCCACGAGAGCTGGGTCGTGGCCGGTAAGCCGACGCCCGCGTCCCTTGAGCCCAAGTGGGGAACGAACAACATCGAGGTCGTCAACGTCCACGCCTACGAGTTCCAGGCCAATACCTCGAGCGACCTGATCATGGACGACGGAAACGGATACCGCTACTTCGGCGACCAGGCCGTTCCCTACATGGCCGCGCCCGTGAGACTCCCTTCGGGAGCCCTGTTCAGCGACATCTTCGTGTCGCACTGCTCTGCCAACGACGGCGATCTCGTGCTGGGTCTCTACGACAACGGCCAGGGCGGACAGGGCGGTGGCGGTGGCACGTTGATCGCCGGCCCTCTGCTCACGACCCACGGCTGCGGCGTCTCACACATGACGGCGCCCTACACGTACGCATCCAACCTCAGCCATCCCCTGTACGTCGTGGTGTTCTTCGCAGGAGGACAAACCGACGGATCGGCGAAGTTCAACAACTTCTCGGTCACCTATACGCGACAGGTCTCGCCGCCTCCCGCGCAGGCGAGCTTCGGTGACGTTCCCACGTCGGATTTCGGATTCCAGTACGTCGAGGCCCTCGCCGCGTCCGGAATCACCGGAGGTTGCGGCAGCGGGAACTACTGCCCCGACAGCCCGGTGACCCGCCGGCAGATGGCGATCTTCCTCGCCAAGGCGCTGGGACTCCACTGGGCGGATTGAAGCGCGACAACCGAGCGAACGAACAAAAGGTGACGAACATGAAGAACTTCACGAAGCTGGCCCTGGTCGCGGCGGCCTTCCTGACGACGCGCGAAGCGCGCGGCGCAGAGCCGAAGACGATACGCGAGCAGATCCGGCAAATGCACCAGAACTGGGTCGCGGCAGGGAAGCCTCGGGTGGCGTCGGCCTCGCTCGCGCCGAAGTTCGGCATAGACACCATCGAGACCCTCAACGTCCACGCGTACCAGTTCCAGGCCAACACCTCCACGGATCTCGTCAACGACGATGGAAACGGCTACCGCTACTTCGGCGCGCCCGCCGTCCCTTACATGGCGGCGCCTGTACAGTTGCCGGCCGGGGCGTCCATCGGAGTCATCTCCCTCTCTCACTGCTCCGCCAACGACGGAGACGTCGTCGCCGCGCTCTATGACAATGGTCAGGGCGGCTCGGGCGGCGGCGGGGGAACCCTCATCGCCGGCCCCGTAATCTCGTATGCCGGATGCAGCGTGTCGGTCATGGGCATCACGCCGTACACCTACGCCGGCGACCTCGGCCATCCGCTCTACGTCGTCGTGTTCTTCGCCGGTGGCCAGACGGACGGATCGGCGAAATTCAACAACGTCTCGATTGGCTACACCCGCCAGGTTTCGCCGGCTCCCGCGCAGGCGAGCTTTTCGGACGTCCCGACGACGGATTTCGGATTCCAGTACGTCGAAGCCCTCGCCGCCTCCGGCATCACCGGAGGCTGCGGCGGCGGCAAATACTGCCCGGACAGCCCGATCTCCCGCCGGCAGATGGCGATCTTCCTCTCGAAGGCGCTGGGCCTGCACTGGCGGGACACCGGACCGCCGGATTGAGAAGTGGCCGGGAACCCAACCTGAGCCGAAAGGAGAATGAAAATGAAAAACGCAAAGAGAGTTCAGTGGATCGTTCTTGCGGCGCTCGCACTCAGTCTTCTGACCGCCGCGATCGTTCGAGCCGAGACCCCGAAGGCCGTCCGCGAGGAACTGGCCGACTTTCAGCGGAACTGGCTCGCCTCCGGCCAGGCGGCGTCGAAGGCGATGCCGCTCGAGCCCGGCTGGGGTATCGAGGCCGAGGAGATCATCAACGTCCACTCGTACGAGTTCCAGGCGAACACGACGTCCGACCTGATCATGGACGACGGAAACGGATACCGCTACTTCGGGGCTCCCGGCGTTCCGTACATGGCGGCGCCGGTTACTCTTCCGCCGGGCGCGAAGGTCGACGTTCTCGGCCTATCGCAATGCTCGGTCAATGACGGCGACCTCGTCGTGGCTCTCTACGACAACGGTATCGGAGGCGGGGGCGGTGGCGGCGGCACGATCGTGGCCGGTCCGATGGTCTCGCATGCGGGTTGTAACTCCGAAGGCCTGGCGGCCAATTACACCTACAAGTACGAGTTCGGCCATCCGCTGTATCTGGTGATCTGGTTCGCCGGCAATGCCTACGACGCGACGACGAAGTTCAACAACGTCGTCATCGGCTGGCAGAGGCAGGTTTCGCCCGCGCCTGGCAATGCGACGTTTGCCGACGTTCCGACGTCGGACTTCGGATTCCAGTTCGTCGAGGCGCTCGCGGCGTCGGGAATCACCGGCGGCTGCGGCGGCGACAACTACTGCCCGGACCAGCCGGTGACGCGGCGGCAGATGGCGATCTTCCTCGCCAAAGCGCTGGGTCTGCACTGGCCGGACTAGTGTTCGTTTGCGAGGCCGCGATAGCAACGAGATGTCGTAGGGGCGGGGCTTGCCCCCGCCCCTACGGGCGGCCACAAGGGCCGCCCCTACACCCGGCTTTCAGCGCCGGCGACCGCCTCCGCCTCCGCCCCATCCGCCAGAGCGTCCGCCCCATCCGCCACCACCGCTGAAGGAACGGTTGCCGCTTCCCCATCCGCCGCCGCCGCCCCAGTCCTTGTTGCCAAAGTTCGAGTTGCTGAAATTGTTCCAGCGCTGGTCGCCGCTCGAGCGGGCGTTCGACCAGTTGTCGAGATTCTTGGATTCCTCGGAGGACGCGCCCTGCCAGGTGCTGCCGCTGCCGCCGACGTACTTCTGCCAGCCGTCGCCGGTGTTCGAGTAGATGTTGCCGTTGTGGTCGGCGTAGTAGTTGCCGTTGACCTTCGCCACACCTCCCTGGTCTCCGTGGATCGCGCCGCCGGTGTACGTGTTGCCGCCCGCGCCCGTGACCGTACCATGCGACGCCGTGACCTGGTTGCCGGTGTAGGCGTTGCCGACCGTGACACGGCCGCCCGCGGCCGACGATCCGGTCGTGGGGTTGTACGCCGCGCCGCGGCCGCCGGAAGCGTAGTTGCCGGTGTAGACGTTGTAGGCCTGGCCGCGCTGGCCCCAGCCCTGCGCCCCGGTCGTCGAGTTGTAGAAGCTGCCTTCCTGGCCGTGCCACGCATTGCCCGTCCAGGCGTTGTAGCCGCCGCCGCTCCGCGTAACGGCCGACGTCGAGCCCCACTGGCTGTAGACGTTGCCCGAGGACCAGCGCGCGTAACCCGGTCCCCATACGGCCCCGCCGCCGTAGCCCCACGCCGCGTAGCCGTAGTGGCCGTACCAGCCTCCCCATGCCGCGCCCCAGCCCCATCCGTAGTAGCCCCACCCGTAGCCGCACATCGCCGCGCCCATGGCGAACCCGCAGCCGACCCCGAATGCGAACGCCCAGCCGGTGTAAGGCGTGTAGGCCATGTTGACGCCGTAGCCGTAGGTGACGGGCGGCCCGTACCAGACCGTCCCGATCCACGGGTCGTAGACGTATCCGGTGCCGTAGACGACGACGCCGTTATAGACGATGGCTCCGGTGTAACCCGGCGTGTAGCCAACGTACACGACGGTCGGCGTCGAGCCGTACACCTGAACGTACGTCACGTAGTAGACCGGAGAGGCGGGCGGAATCGTGTAGATCGTGGCCGGAACCCAGGCCGCGACGATCCAGGGCCCGGTGACCGCGGTCGACGTGAACCACACGCCGCTCTGGCAAAGGTAGTACGAGTTAGGCGCGGTCATGATGATGGGCGAGGACGCATTGACCACGTACTGAAGCGTCGTTCCCTCGATCGGCTTCATTTGCGGCGATCCGTCGAAGGTGACCTTGGCCGCCTGAGCCGTGCGCTGCACGGTCGCGGTCTGCGGGATGCTCGCCGCCACGACCGCGGCCTGTGCCTGCGGGGTTCCAGGGACCGACGCCTTCACGTTCTCCATCGGGCTGTCGTCGGGAATCTTGGCGAAGTCCGCGGGAAGACTCTCCGGCGGCACGAAGGTCCAGGGACCGGCCGTGTCCGCGGCGCTGAACCAGCGGCCGGCGGTCAGAACGTAGGTCTGCTGATTGGCGATGTCCTTGAAGACGCGCCCGGTCGTGTTGGAGATGTAGAGCAGATTCGTTCCGGGGATCTCGGTGTAGTTCGGCTGGCCGCCCACGATGATCAGCTCCGTGGGTTGCGTCTCCATGTAGACGACCGGCAGGGGCTTGTCCTTCAGCGAGGGTTTTGTGCTGTTGGGATCGGACGAGCCTCCCGTCATCGGGTCCCCGTTCTTGGCGGCGAGGATGGCCTTGAGCGCTTCGTCCAGGTTGTGCTTGCGGCCGAGAATCGGGTCCGAAACCTTCCATGGCCCCTGGATCGATGAGGCCTCCACCCATCCGTCGAACAGGTGCAGGTAGAGTTCTCCGGAGTCCGCCTTCAGGACGATCGAGCTGGTGTTGATGATCCTCTGGAGGTCGGTTCCCGTCTGCGGCTTGAAGACCGGCTGTCCGTCGATGAGAACCAGCACCGCTGGTACGTTCGAGAAGACGATCTTCGGCGCCGTGTTCTGAAGCGGGCGCGACTCGCCCTGGGCCTTCGCCTGGATGATCCCGAGCTGCGCCTCGAGCCGGTCGAGGGAGATGGCCTTCGACCGTTTGGCGGGCTCGAGCTCGTGGAGCGCCTCGATCCATGCGGCCGCCTTCTCCGGCGCCGACGGGAAGCTCGAGCGCGTGATGTTGAGGTCTTCGAGATACACGAGTCGATTCGTCTTGTCGACGTCGGTGCGCGCCGAGAACCAGATCACGCCGAACACCGGGTCCTTGGCGCCGGTCGGAGTCACCGAGACCACGGCGTGCGCCTCGAGCTTGTTGTCCTTCCAGCTATCGAGCTGCGGCTGATAGATCAGGAAAGTGCCGGCGTTCGATGCGAGACGGCGCGGCCACGGGTCCGAGGGAACATTCGTGGATCCGGCGGTCGCCGAGGGAGTCGATTGCTGCGCCTGCAGTACCGGCGCAGCGACGAGGCAGGCTGCGAGAACAGCCGCGAGCGCGACGCGCGAGAGGTCACGGGGCATGGGAGTCCTCCGGTTAATGCGGGAAATATATATCGGCCTCCCGCGATGCCGGCGGAAGGCGCGAGGCCGCAAAACTTCGCGCAACGCCTCACGTAGGCAAGGGCGAGAGATTCCCATGTGGACGCCCTGCCTCGTCCTCGCCCTGTCCGCGATTTCCGCCGTCCCGCCGGACGTCGAGGCCCGACGCTGGGTGCAGACGGCCGTCCAGCGGATGGGCGGCGAAGAGGCGCTGCGCCGTCTGGCCACCCTGCGGCTCGACTCGGTGGGGTACCGAAACCTTCTCGAGCAGTCCGAGCGCCCGGAGGGACCGTGGATTCCGCAGATCGAGAAAACCACGGAGATCTGGGACACGCCGAATGGGCGCTGGCAGGAGACGACCTCGGCAGCGACGGCGGACGAGGAGTACACGCTCAAGACGGTCGTGGCCGACGGCGCCGCGGCGCGCCAGTACGGCGATGCATGGCTTCCCACGGGCCGCGCCGCGATCCTCGAGGCGCGCGAGTGGATGGCGCTTTCGCCGCAGCAGATTCTCCTCTCCGCTCTCAACGCCGAAGACCTGCGGCGCGAAGACGACGTCGTTTTCCAGGGAGTTCCGCACCACGCGGTCGCCTTCGCTCACGGCGAGGGAAAGCGGCGGCTTCTCTTGAACACCCAAACAGGCTTCTTGACGGCGGTCGAGACCACGCGCGCCTATCCGGACGATCTCTACTGGCAGGTCTGGGGAGACGTCGAAACCCGCGTCAGCTACTCGTTCTGGGATCTCAGGCCCGGAGGCCTCTTCTATCCGATGCAGTGGGACGTCGAACGCGGTGGCCGCCCTTGGCGAGCGCTGACCATATCGAAGCTCGAGCCCGGCTTCGCGCCTTCCGACGGCGACTTCTCCATCCCGGCCGAACAGAAGCAATCCTTCGTGTCGAAAGGCGAAGCCGCTCTCGACGACCAGCCCCTCGGCAATCCCCGGCGGCCGGCGGTGGAGCTTGCGCCGGGCGTCGTCGTGGTCCCGGGATCCTGGGGCGTGTCCCTCGTTCGGCAGCCGGACGGGATCGTCGTTCTCGAGGCGCCGATCTCCAACGGTTACTCGGCCCGCGTCATCGACGAGGCGAAGCGGCGCTTTCCGGACCTTCCCGTCAAGGCCGTGGTGACGACGTCGGATTCCTGGCCGCATTTCGGAGGCATTCGGGAGTACGTCGCGAGGGGCATCCCCGTCTATCTCCTCGACGTCAACGCCGCTCAGATCCGCCGCGCTCTCGAGAGTCCGCACCGATCGCATCCGGACGCGCTCGCGAAATCGCCCCGCGCCGCCGTCCTGCGCCCGGTGTCCGCGAAGACGGTCGTGGGCGAGGGTCCCAACCGCATCGAGCTCTACCCTTTTCGAAGCGAGTCGGGCGAACGGATGATGATGGCCTTCCTTCCCGGCCAGGGCATCCTGTACGCGAGCGATCTCTACCAGTCCGGCCGCAACGGTCCGCCCGAGTATGCGTGGGAGGTCATCGACGCGGCCCGGCGCGAACGCCTCGACGTGAAGACCGTGTTCGCGATGCACAGCGAGCCCGCGCCCTGGCAGAGCCTTCTCGACATCGTCGAAAAGGCGGCGAAGGCTCCCTGATTCCCCCGCGGCAATCCCCCTTGACAGGGGCCGCATAATATACAACCATATGGTTGTGGATTCGTTGAGCGTGACGCTTTCGGCGGTGGCGGACCCGACGCGGCGGGCGATCTTGAAGAGTCTCGTGGACGGGCCGGCGCCGGTCACGGAACTCGCGCATCCGTACCGGATGTCCCAGCAGGCGGTCTCCAAGCACGTGGCCTACCTCGAGAAGGCGCGGCTGATCGAAAAGCGCCGCGACGGACGCCTCCACATCTGCAGGCTCACGCCGGAGCCCTTGAAGGAAGTGGCCGAGTGGACCGAGAAGTTCCGCCGGCACTGGGAAGCGAGCTTCCAGCGCCTGGATGCCCTGCTCGAAGAGCTGCAGGCGCGTCCGAAACCCCGCGGCCGAAAAACGCCTCACAAAAGGAGTGACCGATGAAGAACGCCGGAGCTCTCAAAGTCGAAACACCGGGCGATTTGGAGATCGTCATGACGCGCGAATTCAACGCCTCGCGCGGGCTCGTCTTCGACGCGCTGACCAAACCCGCTCTGATCCAGCGCTGGCTGCTCGGGCCTCCGGGCTGGTCGATGCCGGTGTGCGAGTTCAATCTGAAGGTGGGAGGCGCCTACCGGTTCGTCTGGCGACAGGATTCGGACGGCGCCGAGATGGGCGTCGGGGGTGTGGTTCGCGAGATCGTACCGGGCCAGAAGATCGTGACCACCGAAAGATTCGATCAGAGCTGGTACCCGGGGGAAGCGGTCGTCACGAATTCTCTCGTCGAGAAGAGCGGCAAGACGACTTTGACCATGACGATTCGCTATCAGTCCCGCGAAGCCCGCGACGTCGCGCTTCAGTCGCCGATGGAAAAGGGCGTCGCCGCGAGCTACGACCGACTCGAGCAAGTCCTCGCGTCGATCCCGACACGCTGAACGAGGAACCGCACCATGAACGATACACACGCTTCCCGCCGCACCGGACGCAGCATCTGGGCCGTCGTCGCGGGATTACTCGCGATCGTGATCCTCTCGACCGCCACGGATTTCGTGCTGCACTCGACCGGCGTGTTTCCGCCGCCCGGCGAACCGATGCCGGCGGGGTTGTGGCTGCTCGCGACGGCCTATCGGATCGTGTTCAGCGTTCTCGGCTGCTGGATCACCGCCCGGCTCGCGCCGAATCGGCCAATGCGTCACGCTCTGATTCTCGGCGTCGTGGGAGTCTTGATCAGCACCGCGGGAACGTTGGCGACGTGGGACAAGGGTCCCGGATTCGGCCCCAAGTGGTATCCGATCGGCCTGATCCTGGTCGCGGTGCCGTGCGCCTGGCTGGGCGGCAAGCTCGCGGAGTCCCGCCCATCGCGAGAGGAACAGCTCGCATGACGCGCGTCTCCTTGAAAGCTGCGAAGAGCGGCGGAACGAAGGCGTCGCCCGCCCGACGCGCGAAGGCCGCAGTCGCGTCGCTCAAACGTTTCGGCACGAAATCCGTCCGCGACGGCATGGCGCGCTACGGAATCCCGTCGGACAAGGCGTTCGGCGTGCCGATGAACCGCATCCAGAAGCTCGCCAGGAGCCTCGGGAAGGACCACGATCTCGCGGTAGCGCTCTGGAACACCGGATGGTACGAGGCGAGACTTCTGGCGGCCTACGTCGACGAGCCCGAGAGGGTGACTCCGGCGCAGATGGATCGCTGGTGCGGGGACTTCGACAACTGGGCCGTGCCCGACACCGTTTGCTTCGTCCTGTTCGACCGCACTCCGCACGCCTTCGCGAGGATCGCGAAGTGGTCTCGCAGGAAAGACGAGTTCGGCAAACGAGCGGCGTTCGCGCTGCTGGCCTCCGTCGCGCTTCACGACAAGGACGCGGACGACGACGCCTTCCTCCGCTGTCTGCCGCTCCGCTCATTGAGCGCGCCGGAGACGACGACCGCAACTTCGTCAAGAAGGGCGTCAGCTGGGCACTGCGTTCGGTGGGCAGACGCAGCCGGGAGCTCCGCGCGGCGGCCCTCGCGCTGGCGGAGAGGCTCGCGGCTTCGCCGCAACCGGCCGCGCGGTGGGTCGGCAAGGACGCGCTCAAGGACCTCCGCTGAGCCTAGGATCGGAAAAAAGAACCGCCGCCCCGAAGGGCGGCGGTTCGATCGGAAGCGGATCCGTCGAGGAGCCTAGTTGCAGATGAGATCCGTGATGAACACGTCCGCGCCGCCGCTGGATCCAGAGTTGTAGTTGACGCGGAACGAGAACAGGTCGCCCGCGTTCATCGAGACGGAGTCGGTGTCGGTGCAGAACGTCGCGGCCGAGGTAACGCCGCACGACAGGGCCGTATCGGCCATGGTGGCGAGCGAAGCGCCCTTGCGCAGCGTGAAGTTCACCGTGAGGCCCGGCTCCAGACCCGGGGTGCTGACCTTCACGGCGAGCGTGGTCATCGTGCAAGCGGTCGGGATGACGCCGACGACTTCCCAACTCTCGCTGTTCGCGTCCTCGACGTGAATGGGGCTGAACCACTGAGTCGCACCGCTGTTGTTCAAGTTGAAGGTGTGTTTCGAGACGAAGACCATCTTGCCGGCGCCCGACGGGCCGGGAGGGCCCTGATCGCCCGTGTCGCCCTTGTCGCCCTTGTCTCCCTTGTCGCCCTTCGCACCCGGAGGGCCTTGAATGCCCTGATCGCCCGTGTCGCCCTTATCGCCTTTGTCTCCCTTGTCGCCCTTCTGCGCGATGAGTCCCCATTGCGCCGGGCTCGTGTCGGGTTGGTTGCCGGTGTTGCCGTCGGCGAGCGAGACCCAGCTCGATCCGCCGAAGGAAACCGTCTGAAGCGAGGAGTAGGTCGTTCCGCCGTCCCAAGCGCCCAGGAAGCTGAAGGATGCGCCCTGCGGACCTTGGTCACCCTGGATACCCTGGTCACCCTGCACACCCTGGACACCCTGGTCGCCCGTATCGCCCTTATCGCCCTTGTCCCCCTTGTCGCCTTTCTGCGCGACGAGCGCCCATTGCGACGGGCTCGAGTCGGGCTGATTGCCCGTGTTGTCGTCGACGAGCGAGACCCAACTCGATCCGCCGAACGAAACGGTCTGGAGCGTGGAGTACGTCGTTCCGCCGTCCCACGCGCCGAGGAAGCTCACCGACACGCCCTGCGGTCCCTGAGGACCGGTCGCGCCCGTGTCGCCCGTCGGTCCCTGAGGACCGATCGGACCCTGCACGCCTTGCGGACCCTGAGGACCCTGCACGCCCTGCGGGCCCTGAGGACCTTGCGGACCCTGCGGTCCCGGGGGTCCCTGAGGTCCCGGAGGTCCCTGAGGTCCGGTCTGGCCGGACGCGCTCACCGTCAGCGTGTTGCCCGAGGGAGTGATCGTGACGTTGTCGCCCTCGAGCAGCGTGACGTCGCCCGACATTGCGTTGACGGAAGAGACCAGAGTTCCGCCGTAGTAGCCGTTGATGTCGATGATCAGGTCCGCCTGCGAACCGGAGACGAACGCCGAGAGCTCTCCAGTAGCGCCGAGTGCCACGACCGCGTTGTTCGCGACGATCTGTCCCGCGACGTAATTGAGCGTGGACGTGCCGCCCCAGGCTTCGCCCTGGGGGTACGTCGCGAGCCAGCCGAGACCCAGCGTCCGCACAACGGTGAAGTTGAACGAGACGGCTGTCGCGCCGACCGGAACGCCGCATTGTCCCGCTACCGGGAAATCGCGCGGCGTGCTCGGAGCCATCGCCGGCGGCCCGAACGGCGACGGGAATCCGTTCTCCGGACGCGTGTCCACGAGGCGGCACGGGCTCAGAGCCACGAACGGCAGAGGTGCCGCGACGACCTCGGCGGCCTCCGCCGATTTCGCCGTGAGCTGCGCGGAGCCCGAGGCGCCCTGCGACTGCGCCTGCCAGTACGGAGGAGCGGACCAGTTCCGCACCGCCACTTCGGGAGCGTCCTGACCGAGCAGAGTGCTCGGAAGGACGAGGAGAAGAGCCAGGGCCCGACCCGCGCCAGAGACTTTCATCGGCACTCCTTCGTTCGTTCCGACCTGTCCTGCGTCACACCCGGGCGCACGCAGGCCGGGATCCGAGGCCATCGGTCCCGCGCGCACTTCGAGTGGATCGCCGGCGGCGCTACTGCAACGGCCAGGCCATTCGGGAAGGCCCGTTTTTATTGAGGTTTCGCTCACTCGACGCGAAGTGTCGACGGAATTTGCGAGACACTGTGCGCCTCACCGCCAATTTTTTGCGGAGGCGCCGACGCTGGACGGAGGCGCCGAAGTGCGCGCGATCACATCGCGCAGAGCCGCGTTCCGCGGCTTCAGCGGTTCCCGTAGACCGGAATCGCGGCGCCGTGCACCACGCCCGCGTCCTCGCTGCAGAGATAGAGGACGACGCGGGCGATCTCTTCGGGCTTGGGCCACTTCGCGAAGTTGGCCTTCGGCATCGCTCTGCGGTTCGCCTCGGTGTCGATGATGCTCGGGACGATCGAGTTGGCGCGCACACCCGTGCCGCGCAGCTCCTCGGCGAGAGAGTCCAGCATCGCGACGGCGGCCGCCTTCGAAGCCGCATAGGCTGCGTTGCCGGCGCCGTGCTCGAACGCCGCCTTGGAGGCGACGTTGACGATCGCGCCGTGGCCCTGCGCGAGCATGACGGGCACGACGGCGCGCGAAAGGACCCAGCCCGACCGCAGGTTCAGGTCCAGCATCCGTTCCAGAACGCCCGCGTCGCCTTCCCAGAGCTTCGTCCCGCCCGCGTACCCGCCGACCGTGTTCACGAGGGCATCCACGCGCCCGTGCCGGGCGCGAACGTCGGCGATCCATCCACGCACCGCGGGTTCCTGCGTCACGTCCAGCGCTCGGCCATCGAGCCGCGACGCACTCTCGCCCGCCGCGTCGCTCAACGCCTCGAATTCCTCCACCTTCCGGAAGGTCGCGACGACGTTCGCGCCTTCCTCGAGAAACGCAAGGCTGACGGCACGCCCCAGCCCGCCCGTGCCGCCGGCCACCAGGACGACTCTTCCCGCAAAGGACATGCGGATGATTCTTATCAGACCTCGTGTCGCGCCTGTGCCAAGATCCGCGCGTGCTCCGGATGGCCGCGCTCTGCCTCGCCGCCCTCTCGGCGACTCCACCCAGTCCCGCCGTCGTCCGGCCCGCGCAGATCCGGCCGGCCATGCTGGTCTGGCGGATCGGCACGAACGAGCCGGGCGGCGCGACCGGAATGATCGAGGCGGTCACGCGCGCCACCTTCAAGAACCGGCCGACGTGGCGCGTGACCCACTATGCCGACGACCCGGCCGCGAGCCCGACGAACGACTTCGATCTCTACGACGTCGACGCCGAGACGCTGGTCCCGCTTCGGAGCGTCATGCGCAATCCCGGACTCTCGCTCGACCTCGACTTCACGCGGGACGAGGTCACGATCCGCCGGGTCGACGACACCGGGACCACGGTCGAGCGGATCGCGCTCTCGACGCCGGTGATGCCCGAAGGCCCCGGGCTGCGCGTGTTCGTGGCGAGCCTTCCGCTCAAGCGGGGCTACGAGGCCCGGTTCCACAGCGTGGACCGGTGGTCGGGCAAAGAGTCCTCTCGCGTCAAGCCGATGACTCTGACCGTCACGGGCCGGACCTCCGTGTCCACCCCGATGGGATCGCGGGACGCCTTCGAAGTGCTCGTCCGTCCTGACGACGGCTCGTTTCGCATCGTCCAGCGCGTGCGCGTCGAGCCGCCCCACTACCCATTCTGGATGGAGTACGTCCGCGGAACGACGACCCTCGTCAGCGACGTCACCGCGATGGCCATCGAATCTCAGCGGTAGGTCTCACTGCGTCTCAGGCGCGGCCAACGTCGACGGTCTTCGAGCCCGGGCGAATCTCCTCGGCGGTTCCGTGGCGCGCCGCCTTGATCCGGGCGCCCCGCCCTTTCCACCAGGCGGCGGCTTCCGCGGGCGTCCACGCGGGCACGTCGCGGCAGGCCGCTAGCGTCTCCTCGAAGGCCCGCGCGCTCTCGGGCCGATCGTCGGGCGCCTTCGCGAGCGCCGCGAGCACGAGGGCTTCGAGGGAAGCCGGGATCGCGCGGCCCGACCGCGCGGACGGCGGAATCGGTGCGTCCTTCAGGTGCTTGGCGAAGATCTCGGCCAGCGGGCCGTCGAAGACGGGTGAGCCCGTCAAGAGAAAGTACGCCGTGGCGCCGAGCGCGTAGAGGTCGCTCCGCGCGTCGATCGCGTCGGAGGAGCACAGAGACTCCGGCGACATGTACTGCGGCGTGCCGGGCGCGGTGTTCTCGAGCGTCACCCCGAACTCCGCCCCGGCCACGCTCTTGACCAGCCCGAAGTCGACGACCTTCGCGACGTCGAACCGGCCGCCGCGCTCACACAGGAGAATGTTGGCCGGCTTGATGTCCCGGTGGATCAGGCCCACGCGGTGCGCCTCCTCGAGGGCCTCGCACACCTGCCGCAGCACCGCGACGACGCGGCCCGGAGGCATCGGCCCGTCGCGGCGCACGAGGTCTTCGAGGTCGATGCCGTCGAGGTACTCCATCGCGTAGTAGAAGAGCCCGTCGGGCGTGCGCCCGTAGTCGTAGATCGAGACCGTGTGAGGCGAGGTCAGCTGCGAGGTCATCTGCACCTCGCGCTCGAAGCGCGCGAGGTCGATTTGTCCGGCGCGCTCGGGCGGCAGGATCTTGATCGCCGTCGGGCGGCGCAGCAGCGCGTGTTTCGCCCGGTAGACCGCTCCCATGCCTCCCTCGCCGATCTTCTCGACGAGCGTGTACGGGCCCAGCCGGCGCGCCTCACGGATCGTCTGGCGCAGGCCGTAGATGATCCTCGACACCACGGTCGTCAGCACCACGATGAGCCCGGCGAACAGGAGGGAGTAGACGGCGTACGCCACCGCCGGAGCGGCTCCCGAGGGCTGGCGCGTGTAGATCGCGTACGTCAGGAACGGCAGAGGCGCGACGGCAAAGCCCGAGATCCAGGCGGTACGCCGGGGCTCGCTCGGGACGAGCGCGGCGCGGTAAAGCAGAACGCCCATCAGGCCGATGACCGCGAGAAGATCTGGCCGCAGAACGATGAGCTGCATCGAGCACATGCCGAGGATTCCCCACATGGCCAGACAAGTGCCCAGGCCGTCGATCGTTCGCAGAACGCTTCCCGGGAGCGCGCCGCCCCGCGTGGTCAGCCACATCGCGAGGTACACCGTGATCGAGCCCAGCTCGAACAGGTATCCCGGCGTCAGCGGCAGTCTTCCGACCAAAGTGTGCGGCGCCCACAGGGCCGCGACCAGCCATCCGGCCAGAAAGAAGAATCCGAGGATGAAGAAGTTCGTGCGCGCGAAGAGGGCGATGCGCTCCTGCAGGAACTCCCGGCTGTCTTCGGAGCTCCAGGACGAGCGCTTATCCGGCATCGCGATCCTCAGCCGGCGTCCGGCTTTTCCTCGAGGCCGGCGAAGGGAAAGGTCTCGCCGCCCAGCTCATCGAGGAGCTTGGCGACGAGGCCGGTCCAGCCGGTCTGGTGCGACGCCCCCAGCCCCTTGCCGGTGTCGCCGTGGAAGTACTCGTGGAAGAGGATCAGGTTCTTCCAGTGCGGATCGCTCTTGTAGATGTCGATGCCGTGGAAGACGGGCCGCTCTCCCGACGCATCCGGGAGAAAGAGCCGCGACAGCCTCCGGGCGAGCTCCTGGTAGACCTGGCGCAGCGTGAGCATATTCCCCGAGCCGGTCGGGCATTCGACCTTGAAGTCGTCGCCGAAGTACTGATGATAGCGGCGAAGGGACTCGAGGATCAGGTAGTTCATCGGGAACCAGACGGGACCGCGCCAGTTGGAGTTGCCTCCGAAGAGCCCGCTGGTGGCCTCGCCGGGCTCGTAGTCCAGGCGGCGCGCGACACCGCCGATGTCGACCATGTAGGGATGTTGCAGGTGGTACCGGGACACCGAACGGATTCCGTGCGGAGAGAGGAATTCGTTCTCGTCGAGCATGTACGAGAGCATCCGGCGCAGCTTGTCGGGGGTCGCGACCGAGAATAGGATCCGCTGCTCTTCGCCGCGCTCGGTCATCGAGGCGCACCGGGAAATCAGGTCCGGCCGATTCTCGATGAACCACTGCATCCGGCGCTTGAAACCCGGGAAGCGGTCCAGGATCTTCGAGTCGCCGGTCACGACCGCCGACAGGGGAATCAGCCCCACCAGCGAGCGGATGCGGATCAACCGGTGCGTGCCGTCGGGCAGCCGGACAGCGTCGTAGAAGAATCCGTCCTCGTCGTCCCAGAGGTTGAAGCCCTCCTCCCCCATGTGCTGCGCGGAATGGGCGATGTAGACGAAGTGCTCCCAGAACTTGCTCGCGACATCCTCGTACGCCGGGTCCTCCGCCGCGAGCTCGAGGGCCATGCCGAGGAGGTTCAAGCAGTACATGGCCATCCAGCTCGTGCCGTCGGCCTGCCCCAGCACGAAACCCGGAGGCATCGGCGTGTTGCGGTCGAAGACGCCGATGTTGTCGAGGCCGAGGAAGCCCCCCTGGAAGATGTTGTTGCCCAGCGCGTCCTTGCGATTGACCCACCAGTCGAAGTTCAGGAGCAGCTTGTGGAAGACGCGCACGAGGAAACTGCGGTCGCCCTTGCCGGTCCGTCGCCTCTCGATCTGGTACACGCGAAGGGCCGCCCACGCGTGGACCGGCGGATTGACGTCTCCGAAGGCCCATTCGTACGCCGGGAGCTGGCCGTTCGGGTGCATGTACCACTCGCGCAGCATCAGGATCAGCTGGTCCTTGGCGAAACGGGAATCCACCAGCGAGAGAACGACGCAGTGGAACGCCAGGTCCCACGCGGCGAACCAGGGGAACTCCCAGGCGTCGGGCATGGAGAGCACGTCGGCCGTGTAGACGTGCTTCCACTCGCTGTTGCGGCCGTGGCGTCTGGACCGCGGGGGAGGGGGCTCGGCCGGGTCGCCGAGGAGCCAGCGACGGACGTCGTAGGCGTAGTACTGCTTGGACCAGATCATGCCGGCGAACGTCTGACGCATCACGAGGCGCTCGTCCTCCGAGAGGCGCGCCGGGATCACGGCGGCGTAGAACTCGTCGGCCTCCCTTCGGCACCGCGCCAGAACCGCGTCGAAGTCGGCGCCGAGAGGGTCCTTCTTCTCCCAGGCTTCCTCCGTGAAGCGCAGGCGCATGCGCGCCTGCCCTCCCGCGGGAATCGCGACACGCTTCCACGCCGCCGCCTTCGTGCCGCGGCGCGCGGGATTGACGGCGTCGCGGCGCCCTCCCACGAGAAAGGAGTGGAAGGCGTCCTTGACGTACGGAGACGCGTTCGGCGCGCCGAAGAGCCGCTCGACGTTGGTTTCGTTTTCGGTGAAGAGCAGCTCGGCGTCCGCGGGGCCGTGGAGGTAGCGCCGTCCGTAGTCGGGCTCCTCGAGGACAATCCGCCCCTCCCGGCCCTCCGCCGAAAGCGACGGGCGGGCCGAGCCGTCCCAGGACCAGGTGTTGCGGAACCAGATCGTGGGGAGCAGATCCAGAGTCGCCTCCTCCGGGCCCCGGTTGAAGACCTCGATCTGAACGAGGATGTCTTCGGTCGACGCCTTGCCGTATTCGACGAACACGTCGAAGTAGCGGCCGCCGTCGAAGATCCCGGTGTCGAGCAGCTCGAACTCGGGCTGGCTCTTCCCGCGCGCGCGATTCTCTTCGAGCAGGCGCGCGTAGGGATACTCGGCCTGAGGGTACTTGTAGAGTGCCTTCAGATAGGAGTGGGTGGGCGTCGCGTCGAGGTAGAACCAATACTCCTTGACGTCCTCGCCGTGGTTGCCTTCGGAGTTGGTCAGGCCGAAGAAGCGCTCCTTGAGGATCGGGTCCTTGCCGTTCCACAGCGCGAGCGCGAAGCAGATCTTCTGGTGCCGATCGCAGAATCCCAGCAGGCCGTCCTCGTTCCAGCGATACGCACGCGAGCGGGCGTGGTCGTGCGGGAAGTACTCCCACGCCGCGCCATCGCCGCTGTAGTCCTCCCGAACCGTGCCCCACGCGCGGTCGGCCAGAAAAGGACCCCAGCGGTTCCAGTGCGCGACGCGGCGATCGTTGTCGGCCAGGCGCTGGCCTTCCGCGGTCTCCCCCGGCTTCACGCGTCCTTCTCCGGATCGTGCCAGCCCTCGAGAGCCGCCGGCAGCCGGTCGGCTTCCTTGGGGCCCCAGCTGCCCGGAGCGTAGGGGTAGACGGGTGTGGCGCCGCCGAGGATGTTCTCAACGACGAGCCAGGCCGCCTCGACCGCGTCCTCGCGAACGAAGAGCGTCGCGTCGCCCTTCATGGCGTCGGTCAGAAGCCGCTCGTAGGCATCCATCTCGTCGCCGCCCGAGTGCTCGACCGCCATCAGCTCGGTCGGCATCGACTCGATCTGCGGTCCCGGGCGCTTGACGCGAGCGCCGATCGAGATCGAGATCTTCGGACCCAGACGGAACCGGAAGTAGTTGCTCTCCTGCGGCGAGAGGCGCGTGAGCGGCGGCCGCTTCAGGTCCACGAGGACCTCGGTCGCGGTCAGGGGAAGGCACTTGCCGGCGCGGATGAAGAAGGGAACTCCCTGCCAGCGCCACGACGCGACGTCGAGCCGCACGGCGGCGAACGTCTCGACGGTCGAGCCGGGCTTGACGCCCGGTTCCTTCTGATATCCGACGAATTGTCCGCGGACCACGTTCTCGGGCGTGATCGGGCGAATGGCCCGGAAGATCTTCACCTGCTCGTCGCGGACCCGGTCGGCGTCCACCGAGATCGGGGGCTCCATGGCGAGGTACCCCACGACCTGGAGGAGGTGGTTTTCGATCACGTCGCGAATCGCGCCGGTCTCGTCGTAAAACTTGCCGCGGCCCTGAATGCCGAAATCCTCCGCCATCGTGATCTGGACGCAGTCCACGTAGTTGCGGTTCCAGATCGGCTCGAGAAACGTGTTGGCGAACCGGAAGAAGAGCAGGTTCTCGACGGCTTCCTTGCCGAGGTAGTGGTCGATCCGGAAGACCGACGATTCCGGAAACACCGTGTGCAGTACCGCGTTTAACTTGCACGCGGATTCGTAGTCGTGGCCGAAGGGCTTCTCGACGATGACCCGTCCGCCGTCGGCGGCCCCCGACTTGCCGAGCGCCTCGATGACGGCCCCGAACAGGCTGGGAGGGATCGCGAGGTAGTGCGTGGGCGCCTTCGCCGCGCCCAGCGCCTGCCGCAGCTTCGCAAAAGTCGCGGAGTCGGCGTAGTCGCCGTCGATGTACTGGAGCAGCGAGACGAGCTTCGCGAACGCGGCCTCGTCGACTCCCCCGCCGTGCTCCTTCAGGCTCGCGCGCGCCCGTTCGCGCAGCTGCTCGAGCGTCCAGCCCGATTTCGCGACGCCGATGACGGGGACGTTCAGGAATCCGCGCCGGATCATGGCCTGGAGCGCCGGGAAGATCTTCTTGTAGGCGAGGTCGCCGGTGGCGCCGAAGAAGACGAGCGCGTCGGAGCGGGTCTCGGTCATCGCAAAAACCTCACGACTCGGGCGTGCTCGCGCTCGGGCTTCCAGAGCGCGATCCCGCCGTAGAGGCCGGCCATGTTGGAGACGAGTTTGACCTTCGGCGGCAGCGCGATGGTCACCTTCGTCGCGTTACCTCCGCCGACGTAGAGCCGGTCGTAGTTGAAGATCTGCTCCAGGCTCCGGATCGCCCTGCGCAGGCGCCGGTTCCACTTCTTCTTGCCCGCCTTCTCGAGCGCCTTCGCACCCAGCTCTTCTTCGTAGGTCTTTCTCGTCCACCCCGCGTGGTGCGCGAGCTGGATGTTGGGCACGAGGTGGCCTGCGAGGAAGAGCGAGGACCCGAAGCCCGTGCCCAGCGTGATGACGAGCTCGACGCCCTGCCCGCGGATGACGCCGAGACCCTGAACGTCGGCGTCGTTGGCGGCGCGCACGGGTTTCCCGATTGTGCGCTCCAGTGCGGCCCTCAGGTCCACGCCGATCCAGCTCGGATGGAGGTTGGGCGCGGTCTCGGTCACGCCCCGCCGGACCACGCCCGGGAATCCGACGGACACGCGGTCGAAAGATCCCTGCTCTTTCGCGAGCTCCGAAATCGAGGAGAGGACCGCCTTCGGCGTCGCGGGCCGCGGTGTGTCGATCCGCAGCCTCTCGGTCAGGGGTTTGCCCGCCGGGTCGAGCACGATCGTCTTGATCCCGGTGCCGCCGATGTCCACCGCGAGCGTGCGCGGCCTCGGACCGGCCCCGCCGGCGTCAGCCCTTCTTTTCTTCATGGCCGCCGAACTCGAAGCGCATCGCCGAGAGCAGCTTGTTGGCGAAGTCGGCCTCTCCGCGCGAATCGAAGCGCTCGAAGAGCGCGGCCGTCAGGACGTGCGCCGGCGCGCCCTCGTCGATCGCGGCCAGGACGGTCCAGCGTCCCTCGCCCGAGTCCGAGACGCGGCCCGAGAAATTCGACAGCTCCGGCGACTTCAGGAGCGCGATCGCGCTCAGGTCCAGGAGCCACGAGGCAACGACGCTTCCGCGCCGCCAGACCTCGGCGATGTCCGGGAGATTGAAGTCGTACTGGTAGTTCTCGGGATGGCGCAGCGGCGTCGTCTCGGCGTCGACCTCGTGCTTGCCCTTGCCGACGTTGGCCTTCTTCAGGACGTTGAGCCCCTCGGCGTAGGCCGCCATCAGGCCGTACTCGATTCCGTTGTGGACCATTTTCACGAAGTGTCCGGCGCCGGAAGGACCGCAGTGGAGGTAGCCCTCCTCGGCGGTGCCGCCGACCTTCTCCCGGCCCGGCGTGCGGGGGATCGATCCTCGTCCCGGCGCGAGGGCCTTGAAGATCGGATCGAGCCGCTGCACGGCCTGCGTGTCGCCTCCGATCATCATGCAGTAGCCGCGTTCGAGTCCCCACACGCCTCCAGACGTTCCGACGTCGAGGTAGTGGATGCCCCGGGAGCGCAGCTCGTTCTGGCGGCGGATGTCGTCGATGTAGTA
>JBKOZO010000145.1:0-9433 GCA_046725935.1 Acidobacteriota bacterium
ATCGCGGATCGCGGACCTGGCCGGACGCGTGGACCAGTCCGTGCGTGTCGCGGGAGTCTTGATCAACCTCAAGAAGCAAAAAATCAAGAAGGGCATCAACGAGGGAAAGACGATGCTCAAGGCCACGCTCGAGGACACCAGTGGCAGCCTCGCTGTGTGCATTTTTGCCAGCCTCTACGAGAGGGTGCAGGGCTGGATTCGCGACGACCTTCCCGTCCTCGCCACCGCCGTCGTCCGCGAGTCGGGCGGCGCCTTCGAGCTGACGGTGCAGGAGATCACGCCGCTGGAGGGGATCCGGGAGCGCCGCGCGCGCGAGCTCGCGATCCGCGTCAACCTGGCGTATGCCGACGAAAACGTGCTCGCGCGCCTCCAGGAGAGGCTCCGGCTTCATCCCGGCACGACACCCGTCTCGATCCGCCTGATCCGCCCGGGAGAGTTCGAGGCGACGCTGAAGACCGCGGACTCGATGCGGATTGCCCCTTCCCCCAGGCTCACGAGCGAGATCCAGGCCCTGGCGGGGGAGGGGTCCGTCGAGTACGTCTTCTAACCCCGACCTCTCCGCGCTTCCACGACGGCTGCGGGCCGCGCTCGGCGCCGCGCGCGTCCTGGCCCGGCAGCGCGGCGAGCGGCTGTACCTGGCCGGAGGCATCGTGCGCGACCTGCTGCTCGATCGGGACGTGCGCGACGTGGACCTGGTGATCGAGGGAGAAGCCGGGACCTTCTCGCGCGCGCTCGCCCAACGCCTGGGAGCGAAGCACCGCGCGCATGGCCGCTTCGGCACGGCGGTCCTGGAGCTTCCTTCCGGTGAGCGGGTCGATGTGGCGGCGGCGCGGCGCGAAACCTACGCGGGGCCCGGCGCGCTGCCGGACGTCGTCGTCGGGGCCCCGCTCCAAGAGGACCTCGCGCGCCGGGACTTCACCATCAACGCCATGGCCCTCGAGATCTTTCCGCGACGGCGCCTCTTGGATCCGTACGGAGGTCGCGCCGACCTCGCCTCCGGGCGCATCCGCTTCCTCCACCCCCGCTCGCCTCTGGACGACCCGACCCGGGCCATCCGCGCGGTGCGCTACGCGAATCGTCTGGGATTCCGGATCGCATCCGAGGCCCGGCTCGCCATCGCCGCGGCGATCGGTACGGGCGCCTTTCGCAACGTCTCGGGCGACCGTCTGCGGCGCGAGCTCTCGCTGCTGCTCGCCGAAGAGAGGCGCGGCCGAGCCGTCGCGCGGCTTTCCTCGCTCCACCTGGACGCGGCGATCTCACCGGCGCTCGTCCGGCCGGGCGCTCCCCGACGTCTCCTCGCGGCCGAACTTCTGGCGCGCCGGCGGCGGCCGGAGCCGGGCTGGCTCTGCTACCTTTTTGCCTGGATGGGGGACGCGCGGATCGGTACCCTCGGGCGGCTCACGGATCGCCTCGACTTCGCCGGGCGGGACCGCGCGCGGCTTCTTTCGTGGCCGCGGGCGCGTCGCCTCCTCGGCGCCGGTTTCGCGGATCGACCCGTCTCGCAGCGGTCGCGCCGCGCGGAAGGCCTCGACTCCGAAGAGCGGATCGCCGCCGCGGCCCTGGCCTCCCCTCGCGACCGGCGAGCCATCCTGGCGATCGCTCCTCCCCTGGCACTCACGATCTCGGGTACCGACCTGTTGAAGGCCGGCGTGGCCGCCGGGCCGCGAATCGGCATCGCGCTCGCTCGAACTCGGGCGGCGCGCGAGGACGGTCGGATCGGGCCCGAGGAGGAGCTCGCCTTCGCGCTGCGCGCGGCCCGCAAACGATGAGCCCGCCGGCGGCGGCCGCGCTCCTGCTCGCTCTCGCCGCGGCATCCCCGTCGCCGACGCCGACCCCGGAACCCGGTCCGACGTTCTGTGCCGAGTGGATCCGCCAGTCGAGCGCGGGATACGACCGCTTGACCGTCTTCCGCGACGGCATGCTGGTATGGAAGACGAGCCACGACGGCCGCGACCAGGTCAAGCGCCAGCCCCTGGCGCCGGCCGAACGGAAGTTCTACTGCGAATTCTTCGCGCGTCCCGAGTTCGACCGGATTCCGGCGGATCTGCGCACGCGGCTGACCGCCGAGCTGGCTTCGTCCTCTTCCGTCACGCTGGCGCGGCCCGACGGCAGCCGCAAGACTGTGCGTTTCGACGAGTTCTCGACCGGCCCCGAGGCGTTCTCGGAGTTGCGCGTCGCCCTCGAGGGCCTGAAGGGGATCTTCCTGTCGCCTCTGGCGCCGGAGTCGCGCTTCGCGCCGGACCTCTTGCCCCCGGGCACGCTGCTGAAGCGATTCGACGGCGTGGTCTTCCGCGTCGACCATCTCGAGAAGGACACCGGGTTCGTCGAGATCGTCGGCGTGACGGAGCCCTACTCGCAATTCGTCAAGATCGAGGAGCTGCGCTACCGGTTCCTGCCGCCCGAACCCAAGCCGTGAAAGCGTCGCGGCCCGGCCGATCCTCCGTGCGCATCGCCGCTGGCCGGTGGAAGGGGAGACGGCTCGAGGTGCCGGCGACCGCGCGGCCGACCTCGTCGCGCGCGCGAGAAGCCCTCTTCGACATCCTCGGGCCGCGAATTGCCGGCGCCCGCGTGCTGGATCTCTACGCCGGATCCGGGGCCGTCGGCTTCGAGGCGGTGTCGCGGGGCGCCGCCCGGGCGGTCCTCGTCGAAGCGGATGCCGGAGCTTTGCGCCGGGCGCAAGCGTCGTTCGGCGCGGACGACGAGATCGTCGTCGTGGCCTCCGACGCGGCCGGAGCCGTGGCCGACCTCGGGAAAAGGGGAGAGCGCTTCGACGTCGTGTTCGCCGACCCGCCTTACCGCAGCGGCGGTCGTGCGATCGGGGAGCTGGCCGGCATTGCCACCCTCCTGTCCCCGGCCGGCGTTCTCGTGGTGCAGACGGACTCGAACGAGAAACCCCCGTCTCTCGAGGGTTTCGCGCTGGTTTCGAGCCGGGGATACGGCCGCAACGTCTTCCATTTCCTGAGGATCCTTTGACGGCGGCCGCTGGGTAATGCTAGCCTTCGCGGTTCTGACGAGCCTCCCCGAACCTTTTCCCGAGGAGAGTTAGCGCATGCTGCAGACAGGAAGGCACTTCTTTACTTCGGAATCGGTAACCGAAGGCCACCCCGACAAGATCGCGGATCAGATCTCCGACGCCGTCCTCGACGCCGTCTTGCGGGACGACCCGACCGGTCGCGTGGCTTGCGAGACCCTGGTGACGACCGGTCTGGCCTTCATCGCCGGCGAGATCTCGACGAAGACCTACGTCGACCTGCCGTCGATCGTGCGCCAGACGATCAAGGAGATCGGATACACGCGGGCAAAGTTCGGGTTCGACTACGAGACCTGCGCCGTCGTCTCCTCGATCGACCCGCAGTCCCCGGACATCGCCCAGGGCGTCGACACCGGAGGCGCCGGGGACCAGGGGATGATGTTCGGCTACGCCGTCCGCGAGACCGAGGAGCTGATGCCGCTGCCTCTGACTCTCGCGCACCGGCTGGTCCAGCGGCTTTCGGAGGCCCGGCGTAAGGGAGAGCTCGACTTCCTGCGCCCGGACGGCAAGTCGCAGGTCACGGTGGAGTACGACAACGGCCGGGCGGTGCGCGTGGAGACCGTCGTCGTCTCGACGCAGCACGCCGAGGCCATCAAGCACGCCGATCTGAAGGAAGCGATCATCGAAGAGGTCGTCCGTCCAGTCATCCCGGCGCAGCTCCTGACCAAAGACACCAAGTTCCACATCAACCCGACCGGCCGGTTCGTCATCGGCGGTCCCCAGGGCGACACCGGACTGACCGGGCGCAAGATCATCGTCGACACCTACGGCGGCAGCGCCCCGCACGGAGGAGGCGCCTTCTCGGGCAAGGATCCCACGAAGGTCGACCGCTCGGCCGCGTACATGGCGCGCTACGTCGCGAAGAACATCGTCGCGGCGGGCATCGCGGAGCGCGCGCTGATCCAGCTCGCGTACGCGATCGGAGTGGCCGACCCCGTCTCGGTCCACGTCGAGACCTTCGGCACCGGCAAGCTGCCCGAGGACCGCATCGTGGCGCTGATCCGGGAGCACTTCCGCCTGACGCCCAAGGGCATCATCGAGTCGCTGAATCTGCGCCGTCCGATCTACAAGGCGACGGCCGCGTTCGGCCACTTCGGGCGGAGGCTGCCGGAATTCACCTGGGAGAAGACGGACCGCGCGGACGCGCTCGCCAAGGCGGCGGGCGTCGAGATGGCCGCGCCGGTGGGAGGTTAGGATGTCCACGGCGGTTTCCAACCGGGTCGCGAGCGACGTTCGGGATCTCGGCCTCGCCTCCCGCGGCAAGGCCCGCATCGAGTGGGCCGATGCCAGCATGCCGGTGCTCGCCCAGATCCGGGAGCGCTTCGCCAAAGAAAAGCCCCTGAAGGGCGTGCGTCTCTCGGCCTGCCTGCACGTCACCAGCGAGACCGCGAACCTGGCACGGGCGCTGACGGCGGGTGGCGCGGATCTCGTCCTCTGCGCGTCCAATCCGCTCTCGACGCAGGACGAGGTGGCGGCGTCCCTGGTGGCCGACTTCGGCGTCTCGACCTATGCGATCAAGGGCGAGGACCACGCCTCCTACTACGACCACATCCGGGCCGCCCTCGCGCACCGGCCCAACATGACGATGGACGACGGGGCCGACCTGGTCTCGTCGCTGCTCTTCTTGGCGCTCGACCGCGACGCCGAAGTGGACCCCGTAGTCCGCAAGTGGGCGCAGGGCCTCTCGAAGGAAGACCGCAAGGCGCTCTTCGCCGGCGTCATCGGCGGAACGGAGGAGACCACCACGGGCGTCATCCGACTCAAGGCCATGGAGAAGTCGGGAGTCCTGAAGTTTCCGGTGGTCGCCGTCAACGAGGCCAAGACCAAGCACTTCTTCGACAACCGCTACGGCACCGGACAGTCGACGATGGACGGGATCATCCGGGCCACGAACCTGCTGGTGGCGGGCTTGAACGTCGTGGTTGCGGGCTACGGCTGGTGCGGCCGCGGTATCGCGATGCGCGCCCGGGGCCTCGGAGCGCAGGTGATCGTGACCGAACTCGATCCGACCAAGGCGATCGAGGCCGCTCTCGACGGGTTCCGCGTGATGACGATGGCGGAGGCCGCTCCGATCGGCGACATATTCGTCACGGTCACGGGCAACAAGGGTGTGCTGCGCGAGGAGCACTTCCGCGCCATGAAGGACGGCGCGGTCGTGTGCAATTCGGGGCACTTCAACGTCGAGATCGACATTCCGGCGCTGGAGAAGCTTTCCGCGGAGCGGCGTCCGATCCGCGAGTTCGTGGAGGAGTTCCGCCTGCGGGACGGCCGTCGCCTGCACCTGCTCGGCGAGGGCCGGCTCATCAACCTGGCTGCCGCCGAGGGGCACCCGGCGTCGGTCATGGACATGTCGTTCGCGAACCAGGCGCTGGCCGCCGAGTTCATGGTCAAGAATCACGCCTCGCTCGAGAAGAGGGTCTACGCGGTTCCCGAGGAAATCGACCGCGAGATCGCGAGGCTGAAGCTGGCCTCGATGGGTATCGCGATCGACGTGCCGACTCCCGAGCAGCAGAAGTACATGACTTCCTGGGAGGAAGGAACCTAGAGCAGCGGCGGCGGTGCCCACAGGGCAGGTCTCCGAGACGGTCTAGAAGGCGAGCCGCGCTCCGATCCCGTCCCGGATCGGAAGAATCTCGACGTGGAGCGCGGCTTTCACCTCTTCCTCCCTCTCGTGCCGGCCGACGATGAAGCGGCCCACGCTCACGCCGATCGCCGCGCCGGCGAAGACGTCGCCCACGAAGTGGGCCCGGTCGTTGACCCGGTCGAAGGCCACGATCGTGGCGAGCGTGTAGGCGACCGTCGGCACGATCCAGCCGTCGGTCCGCATCGCGACGACCGACGCCACGGCGAAGGCCGTGGTGGCGTGCCCCGACGGGAACGATTTGTAGTTGTTGTCGAAGCCGTGGAAGATCGTCTGGCCGTCGGACTGTTCCGGCCGCTCTCTGCCGAAGACCGGCTTGAAGATGTTCGTCAGCAGGCCCGCGAACGCCGCCGCCTCCAGCGCGTCCCGGCCCGTGTCGCGCATCTCGGGGTTCTTCGTCAGCAGACCGCCGGCGATCAGGCCGCCCGCGATTCCCCATGCGTAGGGCCCGCCGAAGTCCGTGGTCGCCTTCGAAATGTCGTCGGTGACGTTCGACTTCCGCTCCTGGATCGCCTGATAGGTCTGCTCGTCGGTCGCGATGAGAATGCCGAGCGAGGCGGCAAAGGCGGCGAACCTCTCGAAATCCTGCGCCTGCCAGTGGAGAGGGTACGTCACGAGCGCCGCCCCGTCGCAGGCCCAGCGCCGCCCTTCGTCGAGGAGCGCGTTGCCGACGGTGGCGGGAACGGTATGGGAGGGAGGGGAGGCGGGATCGGGTGAATCGGCAGGCTCGGCAGCGCACACGCGCAACCCGAGTGCCAGAAACACGAGAAGGAGGGAGGCGGCGAGCTTGCGGGGCGGTCCGCGCATCGTGGCTAACATACGCCTATGATGGCCGCTGCTTGATTCACCGTTCCGTTTCCCCGGCCGCGATCGGGCTGGCACTCGGCGTGGGCGCCGCGGCACTCGTCCCGGTGCTCGCCTGCGCGGGCAACCCAACGGCCACGGCGGCGAGGGGCCCCACGGCTGGGAACGAAAAGAGCTCCGCGACGAGCGCAGATCAGCTGGTACAGACCTTCCCGCTCAACGGCTACAAGCGCGAGCTCGATGGTCAATGGCAGGGAATTCGCCTCGCGTCCGACGGCAACGTGTACTTTGCGAGCTCCTCGCACTCCGCGCATCACGGCGCTTCGTTCTTCAAGTACGAGCCGGCGACCGGCCGGGTCACCGAGCTTGTTCATGAGGTCACGGACATCTGCGGCGAGGATGTCCAGACCAATCCCCAGGGCAAGATCCACAGCGACATCGTCGAGGCCAACGGCTGGCTCTACATGGCGACCCACTTCGCGGCCGAGAAGGGTGGAGCGTGGCAGGTGTGGACCGGATCGCACGCGCTGGGCTACGAGCTCGCGACCGGCAAGTGGCGCGACTATGGCGTCGTCCGTCCGGGTTTCACGGCCTACTCGGCCGTCGGTGTCGATGCCGCGCGCCACTATCTCTACGTCTTCGTCACCGGGCAGAGCGCGGGTCAGGCTGCCTACATGTATCGCATCCAAACAGTGACCGGGGAGAAGACCAACCTCGGGCAGGTCAGCGCACCGAGCAAGGGCGGCTGGGATTTCAACTGCTTCTGGACGTTCGTCGACCGGCGCGGCGACGTCTGGTTCTCAGTCAAGAACCAGGGCGGCGATCTGCAGCAGATTCACGGCGACACCGGCGTGATCGAGGTGCACCCCAACGCGCTTCCGGCGCTGGTTCGCTGGGACACCAACGAGCGCGAACCGGACCCGACGCATCAAGCGAATCGCTCCATCGAATGGATGCAGGCGCTCGACGGGGACCGCGCCCTTCTCACCCTGTCGGTTTCCGGGGGCATGCTCTACAAGTTCGACGCGACCCAGCCGATGAAGTCCGCATTTACCGCCATCAAGCACATCGGCTACAACTACCTCGGCGGCCTCGCCATCGGCGGGAACCGCGTTTTCTACTATCAGCGTGCGAATCGCGCATTCGGCAACCAGGATGCCCCGCAGAACTTTCATCTGCTGAGCGTTTCGCTGGATGAGGCCGCCGGGTATCCCATCACCGACCACGGGCTGATGGTCGACCAGGACGGGCGGAAGGCGTGGCGCATTCCGGGAATGGCGGCCGACGAGCGCGGTCACGTGTACATGATCGGCGACTGGTGGACCATCCCGGGCGATATCGGAAGCCATCGCTACAAGTGGCGCGGCGGCAGCGAGATCTATCAGCAACTGCCGCGCGGCGAATTCTTCGCTGTCGCCAACGTCGCCATACGCGCGGCTGAAGCTCGCTTCCGCGATCGACCTGGCGACCCCGGAGCAACGGTTGTGACGAACCATCACAAATATGTGATGATCACGCTCATTCACGCGTGAGCGAGACTCAACCCTCATGACCAGGGCAGTTTCCGTTGGCCGCCACCTGGCTCACGGTTCGGTCTCCCGGTCGGCGATCGGGGTCGCGCTCGGCATCGGCGCCGCGCTCGTCCTGGTGGCAGCCTCCAAGGGCGATCCAATTCCCAACCAGTTGGTGCAGACTTTCGCGCTCAACGACTACAAGCGCGAGCTCGACGGTCAGTGGCAGGGAATCCGCCTGGCGTCCGACGGCAACGTGTACTTCGCGAGCTCCTCGCACTCCGCGCATCACGGCGCCTCGTTTTTCAAGTACGACACGACGACCGGCCTGGTCACCGAGCTGGTTCACGAGATCACGGACACCTGCGGCGAGGATGTCCAGACCAATCCCCAGGGCAAGATCCACAGCGACATCGTCGAGGCCAACGGCTGGCTCTACATGGCGACCCATTTCGCGGCCGAGAAGCCCGGAGCCTGGCAGACGTGGACCGGATCACACGCCCTTGGCTACGAGCTCGCGACCGGCACCTGGCGTGACTACGGCGTCATCCTCCCCGGTTACACGGCTTATTCGGCCGTCGGGGTCGATGCCGCGCGCAACTACCTCTACGTGTTCCTCACCGGGCAGACCGCCGGCCAGGCCGCCTACATGTATCGCATCGACACCGTGACCGGAGACAAGACCAACCTCGGGCAGGTCAGCGCCCCGAGCGACGGCGGCTACGATTTCGCGTCCTACTGGACGTTCGTCGACCAGCGCGGCGACGTCTGGTTCTCCATAAAGAACCAGGGCGGCGACTTGCAGCAGATTCACGGCGACACCGGCGTCATCGAGGTACACGCAAACGCGCTGCCGCCGTTGGTTCGCTGGGATACCAACCAGCTCGAGACCGATCCGACTCTTCAATCGAGTCGCCACATCAACTGGATGCAGCCGCTCGACGGTGACCACGCCCTGCTCACCATGTGGGCTTCGGGCGGCATGCTTTACAAGTTCGACTCGACCCAGCCCATGGCGTCCGCATTTACCGACATCAAACACATTGGCTACAACTATCTCGGCGGGATCGCGCTGGGCGGCAACCGCGTCTTCTACTACCAGCGCGAGAATCGCGGATTTGGCAACCAGGATGCCCCGCAGAACTTTCATTTGCTGAGCGTCTCGTTGGATGAAACCGCCGGCTATCCCATCACCGACCACGGGTTGATGCTCGACCAGGATGGGCGCACGGTGTGGCGCCTGCCGGGAATGATGACCGACGGGCTCGGTCACGTGTACATGATCGGCGACTGGTGGACCATCCCCGGCGATGTCGGGACCTGGCGTTACGACTGGAACGGCGGAGACGAGATCTACGAGCAACTCCCGCGCGGCGAATTCTTTGGCGTCGCCAACGTAACGATTCCGCCGCCCACGCCCATCGACCTCTCGATCACCGGCTCGGA
>JBKOZO010000146.1:0-29187 GCA_046725935.1 Acidobacteriota bacterium
AACCCCCCCCCCCCCCCCCCACAACAACACCACGAGCCAGTCGTCGGCAGCGTCAGATGTGTATAAGAGACAGCCCGAGGGCTACTCGCTCTTCCGCGGGGCGATCACGCCGGACGGAAAGTTCGCCGCGGTCAGCGGACCCGACCAGAGGATGTACCTGTATCCGCTCGCCGGCGGCGAACCCCAGGCGCTGCCGGGACTGACGATCGCGCATCGTCCCACGCGGTTCACGCCGGACGGCCGGACGCTCTTCGTTCAGGAGCAAGGGACGGTGCCCCTCAGGATCTCCAAGTACGATGTCGCAACCGGGCGCCTCGAGCTGTGGAAGGAGCTCATGGTCGCCGACGCCGCGGGCTTGAACAGCATCAGCCGGTTCGTCGTTACGCCGGATGGCAAGACGTACGCCTACAGCTACCTTCGGATCCTCTCCTACCTCCAGCTCGTCGAAGGAATGAAGTGACCCTCTCCCTCGGAACGAAGCTTGGACCTTATGAGATCGCGGTGCCGATCGGCGCCGGCGGGATGGGGGAGGTCTATCGTGCGCGGGATCCGCGGTTGTCGCGCGAAGTGGCGATCAAGGTGCTGCCGGCGACGTTCTCGCAGGACGGGGATCGGCTGAAGCGCTTCGAGGCGGAAGCGCGCGCGGCGGGAGTCCTGAACCACCCGAACATCACGGCGGTCTACGACTTCGGGATGTCCAACGGCTCGCCGTACATCGTGACGGAGCTGCTCGAGGGGGAGACGCTGCGAAGTCGCCTGGGAGCGGGCGGGATCTCGCCGCGCAAGTCTCTCGACTACGCGATCCAGCTCGCCAAAGGACTGGCGGCCGCGCACGAGAAAGGGATCGTCCATCGGGACCTGAAACCCGAGAACGTCTTCCTGACGAGAGACGGGCGCGTCAAGATCCTCGACTTCGGTCTGGCGAAGCTGAAGACGGAGAAGGACGGCAGTTCGCAGACCGACCTGCAGACGGTCTCCGGCGGAACGCAGCCCGGCGTCGTTCTCGGGACGATGGGCTACATGTCGCCCGAACAGGTCCGCGGGAAGGCGGCGGACAAACGCTCGGACATCTTCTCCTTCGGGACGATTCTCTACGAGATGTTGTCGGGGCAGCGGGCGTTCCGAGGGGACACAGCGGCCGACACGATCACGGCGATTCTGACGAAGGAGCCGCCGGATCTCTCGCAGACGAACAAGGAGATCTCGCCCGGGCTCGACCGGATCGTGCGGCATTGTCTCGAAAAGAACCCGGAGGAGCGATTCGAGTCCGCGCGCGACGTGGCATTCGACTTGGAGTCACTCTCGACCGTCTCGGCGCCAACGGGTGCCGTCCCGGCGGTGGCCGCAACCGCGCCGCGGCGGTCGCGATGGATGGGCCCGGCGCTCGCCGCCGCCGCGCTGGCGCTCGCCGCCGGTCTCGCAGCGGGCTACCGTTACGGCAAGAAGGCGGGTTTCGTCCCGCCGCCGAACTACCAGCAGCTGACGTTCCGACGCGGCGAGCTCTACGCGGGGCGCTTCGCGCCCGACGGCCAGACGGTTATCTACGCCGCGGCCTGGGACGGCAAGCCCGTCGAGATTTTCGCGACGCGTACAGACCGGCCCGAGTCGCGGGTTTTCGGCCTGACGGGAGCCGATGTCGCTTCGATCTCGAAATCCGGCGAGATGCTGGTGCTCCTGGACCGCCACATCGTCGAGGCCTTCATCCGGGCCGGAACGCTCGCCCAGGTCAGCGTCTCCGGAGGAGTCGCGCCGCGGCAGATCTCGACCGACGTGGAGTGGGCCGACTGGGCGCCCGACGGAACGACTTTCGCCCTGGTTCGCGAGGTTTCCGGGCGCAAACAGCTCGAGTATCCCGCAGGGAAGGTCCTCTATCAGTCGTCCGGCTGGATCAGCCACCCCCGCGTCTCGCCGAAGGGAGACACGGTCGCGTTTCTCGATCACCCGATCCGGCGCGACGACGGAGGCTCGGTCGTGCTCGTGGATCGCTCCGGAAAGGCGCGATCGCTCGCCGGCGTGTTCTCGTCGGTCCAGGGGCTCGCATGGGTCCCGGACGGCAGCCAGGTCTGGTTCACCGGCACGCGCGTCGGCGGCAACCGAGCAATCCACGCGGTCAACCTCCCTGGATCGGAGCGGCTGCTCGCACGAGTGACCGAGAGCCTGACGATCCAGGACATCGCCGAGGACGGCCGCGTACTGGTGTCGCACGACGTCATCCGCATCGGCGTGCTGGGCCACGGGCCCGGTGACGCGAAGGAGCGCGACCTCTCGTGGCTGGACTGGTCGGCGGCGTTCGATCTGACAACCGACGGCAAGACGCTCGTCTTCGCCGAGACCGGCGAGGGTTCCGGACCGGCCTACTCCTGCTTCATCCGAGGCACCGACGGATCGCCCCCGGTGCGGCTGGGCGATGGAGTCGCCATGGCGATCTCTCCGGACGGCCGCTGGGTCACGGCGAACACGCCACGCGCGGAGAAGCCGCAGCTGTGGCTCTATCCCACGGGAGCGGGCGAGAAGAAGCTACTGCCGACCGGAAACCTCCAGATCGAATCTTCGGCCGACTTCTCACGCGACGGCAAGACGATCATTTTCACCGCGAACGAGCCAGGGCATGGAAGCCGGATCTTCACGATGCCGGCCGACGGCGGGCAACCGAAGGCGCTGACTCCCGAGGGCTACCGGCTGGTCGGGCGGTCGATCTCGCCCGACAACAAGTCGTTCATCGCGATCGGACCCGACCGACGGCGCTATTTCTACTCGTTGCAGGGAGGGGAGCCGACGCCGATCCCCGGCCTCGAGTCCGACGAAAGTCCGAGTGGTTGGAGCGCCGACGGCCGATCCCTCTACGTCTTCCGCCGCCGCGACGTTCCGGCGCGCGTCTTCCGACTCGACGTCACGACCGGGAAGCGCGAGCTCTGGAAGGAGCTCGTCCCGAGCGACGCCTCGGGCATCCAGGACATCTCACCGGTGATTCCGACGGCTGACGGCCAGGAGTACGTCTACGGCTACTCCCGCACGCTGTCGGACATGTACGTCGTCGACGGTCTGAAGAGAGCCGAATAGGCCTCACGCCGTCCCGGCCATCCGTGTTTCCAGCCCACCACCACTCCGACGTGATCCGCAGTTAGAATCCCCGGAAACCGGATGACTCTGTCCGCCGGTACGAAGCTCGGTCCTTACGAGATCGCGGCGCCGATCGGCGCCGGAGGCATGGGCGAGGTGTACCGAGCCCACGACGGACGCCTCAAGCGAGAGGTCGCGATCAAGGTCCTTCCCGCGACCTTCTCGAGCGACGCCGACCGGCTGCGCCGGTTCGAGCAGGAAGCCCAGACGGCGGGCGGGTTGAACCATCCCAACATCACGGCCGTTTTCGACTTCGGCTCGCATGAGGGCTCGCCGTACATCGTCACGGAGCTCCTGCAAGGAGAGACTCTGCGCAGTCGTTTGGGGCCAGGGGCGATTTCTCAGCGCAAGGCCCTGGACTATGCCATTCAGCTCGCACATGGTCTGGCGGCCGCGCACGAGAAGGGAATCGTGCATCGGGATCTGAAGCCCGAGAACGTGTTCCTGACCCGAGACGGGCGCGTCAAGATTCTGGACTTCGGCCTGGCGAAGCTGAAGTTGGAAAAAGACGGCGGCTCGCAGACCGACATGCAGACGGTTTCTGGCACCGAGCCCGGGGTGGTGCTCGGGACGATGGGCTATATGTCGCCGGAGCAGGTGCGCGGGAAGGCTGCGGACAAGCGAAGCGACATCTTCTCGTTCGGAACGATCCTCTACGAGATGCTCTCGGGACAGCGGGCGTTTCGCGGCGACACGGCGGCCGACACGATCACGGCGATCCTGACGAAGGAGCCGCCGGACCTCTCGCAGACGAACAAGGATGTCCATCCGGGTCTCGACCGGATCGTGCGGCACTGTCTGGAAAAGAACCCGGAGGAGAGGTTCGAGTCCGCGAGAGACGTGGCGTTCGATCTCGAGGCGCTCTCCGGCGTGTCGAGACCCACCGGCGTCTTCCCGGCGGAGGGACGGGCACCTGCGCGTCGGCCGTCGTGGTCGGCGCTGATCGGAGTCGCCCTCGTGAGCGCCGCCATCGCGGGCGTACTCGCCTACGTCGCCGGCAAGAAGGCCGGCTTCGTCAACCCGCCCGAGTTCCACCAGATCACGTTCTCGCGCGGCGAGGTGGGAGGCTCTCTGTTCGCCCCGGACGGCCAGACGATCGTGTACTCGGCGGCGTGGGAGGGAAAGCCTTTCGAGATCTTCATCAAGCGTCCCGAGAGCCCCGAGTCGCGGCCGTTCGGCCTCGCCGGCGCCGAGGTGCTGGCGATCTCGAAGACCGGCGAGATGGCGGTCTCGCTGAACCGCCGCCAGACGATTCCATTCGTTCGCGCCGGCCGCCTCGCTCGCATCTCGATCGCGGGAGGCGCCCCCCGCGCCATTCTCGACGACGTGGAGTGGGCGGATTGGAGTCCGGACGGCCGCGATCTGGCTATCGTTCGCGAAGCGGGAGTCAAGCACCGCCTCGAGTACCCGATCGGAAAGGTGCTGTACGAGACGACCGGCTGGATCAGTCATCCGCGCGTGGCGCCCGGAGGCGACCAGGTCGCCTTCATCGACCACCCTGTCCTCCGGGACGACGGAGGATTCGTCCAAATCGTTGATCGTTCAGGGAAGAAAAAGTCTCTTTCGCCCGTCTATGCGAGCGCGCAAGGCCTGATCTGGAGACCGGACGGTAGAGAGGTCTGGTACACGGCGGCGGAAGGAGGCTTCAATCGCGCGGTCTATGGCGTGAGCGCCTCCGGGAAATCGCGGCTGGTTGGCCGCGTCCCGGGAATCAGCACGATCCGCGACATCTCCAAGGACGGACGGGTGCTGATGACCAACGAGAGCTTGCGCCTCGGAATCCTCTCGCGGAAGGAGGGAGAGGCGAAGGAACGAGAGCTGTCCTGGCTCGACTTCTCCCTCATCTCGGACATCACGCCGGACGGCGGCCTCATCACCCTCACCGAGTCGGGCGAAGGCGGCGGACCGAGCTATTCGGCCTACATTCGAAATACCGATGGGACCCCGGCCGTTCGCCTGGGCGAGGGCACGTCCGGAGTCCTCTCGCCGGACGGAGCCTGGATGATCTCGATCGTTCATCCAGCGTCCGATCCTCAGATCGTTCTGCTCCCGACGAGTGTGGGCGAGCCGCGCATCCTTTCGAAGGAAGGTCTCGCACCGACGGACGCGGACTGGCTCCCCGACGGCAAACGGATCCTCTTTTCGGCGACGGAACCGGGGCACGGGATGCGTCTCTACATGCGCGACGTCGCCGGAGGCAAACCGCGTGCCCTGACACCCGAGGGATACTTTGCATATCGCGGAACCATCACGCCGGATTCCAAGTTCGTGGTCGCCCGCGGGCCGGATCGCCGCATCTATCTCTACCCGGTGGAGGGAGGCGAACCGACGGCGCTCGCCGGTCTTACGGTCGAGGACGTTCCGATCCGGTTTTCGCCGGACGGCCGGACGCTGTATCTCCACCGGCGCTCGGAGCTTCCGGCCGCTATCTATCGTTATGACATCGCCTCGGGACGGAAGGAGTCGTGGAAGGAGTTGATGCCTTCCGATGCGGCCGGTCTGAACGCCATCAATCGTGTCGCGGTGACATCCGACGGGAAGACTTACGCCTACAGCTACCTCCGGATCCTTTCCTTCCTCCAGCTCGTCGACGGGCTGAAATGACGCTCTCCTCCGGCACGCGCCTCGGCCCCTACGAAGTCCTCGCGCCTCTTGGCGCCGGCGGGATGGGCGAGGTCTATCGCGCGAAGGACCCGCGACTGGGCCGTGAGGTCGCGATCAAAGTGCTGCCGGCGTCGTTCTCGCAGGATGCGGACCGCCTGAAGCGTTTCGAGCAGGAGGCGAGGGCGGCGGGAGTTCTCAATCACCCGAACATCACGGCGGTCCACGACTTCGGGGCGCACAACGCCTCGCCGTACATCGTGACGGAGCTTCTCGAGGGCGAAACGCTGCGCAGCCGTCTGGGCTCCGGGGCGATCTCTCCGCGCAAGGCCGTCGACTATGCGATCCAGATCGCGAAGGGTCTCGCCGCCGCACACGAGAGGGGGATCGTGCACCGGGACCTGAAGCCCGAGAACATCTTCCTGACGAAAGACGGCCGGGTGAAGATCCTGGACTTCGGCCTTGCGAAGCTGAAGCCCGAGGCGGGACAGGACGGCAAGACCGACATGAAGACGGTCTCGGGCGGCACCGAGCCCGGCGTCGTCCTCGGAACGATGGGCTATATGTCGCCGGAGCAGGCGCGCGGCAAGGCCGCAGACCGGCGAAGCGACATCTTCTCTTTCGGGACGATCCTGTACGAGATGCTGTCGGGTCAGCGCGCGTTCCGCGGCGACACGGCCGCCGACACGATCACGGCGATCCTGACGAAGGAGCCGCCTGATCTCTCCCAGACCAACAAGGACATTCAGCCGGGCCTCGACCGGATCGTGCGGCACTGCCTGGAGAAGAACCCGGAGGAGCGCTTCGAGTCGGCTCGCGACGTCGCATTCGATCTCGAAGCGCTCTCGGGAGTCTCGGGGACGGCGACGACGACGGTGCCGTCTGCGGAAATCAGGCGCCGACGTTTCTGGCCTGTCTTGACAGGCGCAGTTCTGGCGACTGCCCTGATCGTCGGGATCCTGGCCTTTCTCGCCGGAAAGCAGGCCGGCGAACGGCCGCCTCCCTCCTTTCACCAGCTCACGTTCCGCCGTGGCGAGATCATGGCGGCGCAGTTCGCTCCCGACGGAGAGACCGTGGTGTACTCGGCGGCCTGGGACGGCAAACCCGTCGAGGTCTTCGTCCGCCGGCTGGAGAGCCCGGAGTCGCGCCCCTTCGGCCTCTCCGGCACGGAGGTGCTCGCGATCTCGAGGTCGGGCGAGATGGCCGTCTCGTTGAACCGCGTCTCTGTGGGTGGCTTTCGGCGTAGCGGCACGCTCGCTCAGCTCTCGGTGGCCGGTGGGGCCGCTCCCCGCGACATCCTGGAGGACATCGAATGGGCGGACTGGGCGCCAGACGGTAAGAGTCTCGCCGTCGTGCGGACGTCTCGGGGTCGGATGCGGCTGGAGTACCCGATCGGCAAGGTCCTCCATGAGACGAGCGGTTGGATCGGCCACCCGCGCGTTTCGCCGGGCGGGGATCTCGTAGCGTTCACCGACCATCCGACTCTGAACGACGACGGCGGATCGGTGGTCCTCGTGGACCGCTCCGGTCGCAAGAAGGCGTTCTCAAAGCCTTTCGGGTCGACGCAGGGAGTGGCGTGGGGGCCCGGCGGCAGCGAGGTCTGGTTCACGGCTGCGGAGGTTTCGCTTCGCGCTCTCTACTCGATGTCGCTCTCCGGCAGGCTCCGCCTGCGTTCGCGGATCGCGGGCAATCTCACGCTGCGAGACATCTCCCGCGAGGGCCGAATGCTCGTCACGCGGGACACTTTCCGGCAGGAGATCCTCGCTCTTCCGCCGGGAGAGTCGAAAGAACGCGATCTCACGTGGCTCGACTACTCGCTTGCGACCTTTCTCTCCTCCGACGGCAGGACGGTTCTCTTCACCGAAGGGGGCGAGGGCGGAGGGGCCGGCTATTCCGTCTACGTTCGGAAGACCGACGGCCAGGCGGCCGTGCGCATCGGGGAAGGCTTCGGTCAGACCCTCTCACCGGATGGGAAGTGGGCCGTCGTGATCCTGCATGCGGCGACGGACCCGCAGCTTGCGATCTATCCGACGGGCGCGGGCGAGCCGAAGCTGCTTTCCAAGGAGGGCCTCACCGTGTCGATTGCGTGCTGGATGCCGGACGGGAAACGGATCCTGTTTACGGCGAGCGAGCCGGGCCGCGGGCTCCGGCTCTACGTGCGCGACGTCGATGGCGGGAAGCCGCGCGCTCTGACGCCGGAAGGGTACAGGGGTTTTCGATTTGTTTCACCCGACGGTGCCTTTGCCGTCGTGACGGGCCCCGATCGAAGGACTTATCTATATCCGATCTCGGGAGGCGAGCCAACGGCGATTCTGGGCGTCGATGCGAATGATCAGGTCGATCAGTTCGCCGCGGATGCCCGTTCTATCTACGTGCATCGCCAGGGAGAGATCCCCTCACAGGTCTATCGGGTCGACCTCGCGACGGGCCGCCGGAAGCTGTGGCGGTCGTTGATGCCGGCCGACGCCGGGGGTGTCTCCCGGATCGGCCCTCTGCCGACACCGAGCGGCGACTCCTACGCGTACTCCTACAGCCGCACGCTGTCGGACTTATATATCGTCGACGGCTTGAAATGACTCTTTCCTCCGGCACGCGCCTCGGTCCCTATGAGGTCCTCGCGCCTCTTGGCGCGGGAGGGATGGGCGAGGTCTACCGCGCGCGCGACGACCGCTTGAAGCGCGACGTCGCGATCAAGGTCCTGCCGCCCGAGCTCGCGTCGGATCCCGAGCGGCGTTCCCGCTTCGAGCGCGAGGCGCGGTCGGCGTCCGCGCTGTCGCATCCAAACATCCTGACGGTCTTCGACATCGGCTCGGTGGATTCGACCGTCTACATCGCGATGGAGCTCGTGGACGGCGGGACGCTGAAGGATCTCGTGGCCTCGGGGCCGGTGCCGGTCCGAAAGCTTCTGGATCTCTCCACACAGATCGCCGAGGGTCTGGCAGCGGCGCACGGCGTCGGCATCGTCCACCGCGACTTGAAACCCGCCAACGTGATGGTCTCGAAGAACGGCTACGTGAAGATCCTGGACTTCGGCCTGGCCAAGCTGGTCACCCCGGAGGACAAGGAAGTCTCCGCGCTCCAGACGGCGGCCGGAGATCCAACGCGCCCGGGACTGGTCATGGGAACGATCGGGTACATGTCGCCCGAGCAGGCGGCGGGACGTTCGGTGGATTACCGGTCCGACCAGTTCTCCTTCGGCTCGATCCTCTACGAGATGGCGACGGGCAAGCGGGCCTTCGAGCGGAACACGACCGCCGAGACGATGACCGCGATCATCCGCGAAGAGCCCGACTCGGTGGCGCAGTTGAACCCGAAGGTCCCGGCACCCGTGCGCTGGATCGTGGAAAGGTGCCTGGCCAAGGACCCGGACGACCGCTTCGGAACGACCAAGGACCTCGCGCGCGACCTGGCCTCGGTCCGCGATCATCTCTCGGAGGCGTCTTTCTCGACCTCAACGACGGATATGACAGCGGCCGCCGCGGAGGCGGTGCGCGCGAGCCGGCGTCGCTGGATGTGGCCGTTGGTCGCCGCGGCGCTCGCCGCGATCGTCGGCATCGCCGCCTTCGCCGCGGGCCGGAGGACCGGCGGAATCGAGCCACCGTCCTTTCGCGAGCTGACGTTCCAGCGCGGAGAGATCTACTCCGCGCGCTTCGCACCGGACGGCCAGACGATCCTCTACGCGGCGGCCTGGGAGGGCCGGCCGGTGGAGATCTTCGTGTCCCGCCTCGACAGTCCCGAAGCGCGCCCCTTCGGCCTGAAATCGGCGGATCTCTTCGCGGTCTCCTCGACGGGCGAGATGGCCGTCTCGCTGGGACGGCGTTTCGGGGGTCCATTTCAACGCACGGGGACGCTCGCCCGGATCGGCATCACCGGCGGCGGCACGCCGCGCGAGGTACTCGAGGATGTCCTCTGGGCCGACTGGGGACCGGATGGGAAGTCCTTCGCCGTCGTTCGTGCGGTCGGGCCGCGTACCCGTCTCGAGTATCCGATCGGGACGGTGCTTTACGAGACCGAGGGCTGGATCAGCAATCTCCGCGTTTCCCCGACAGGGGACACCATCGCGTTTCTCGACCATCCGACGGTCGGCGACGACGGAGGGGCCGTCGCCGTCGTGGACCGGGCGGGAAAGAAGAAGACACTGGCCACCGACTTCTCGACCGAGGGCGGCCTCGCGTGGTCTCCGGATGGCAACGAGATCTGGTTTACGGCCGCGGAGACCGGCGGCAACCGGGCGCTCTATGCAGTGACTCGCTCCGGTGCGCGGCGCGTGTTGACGCGCGTGACCGGAAACCTCACGCTTCAAGACGTCTCTCGTGACGGTCGGGCTCTGATTTCCCACGATGCGCTGCGATCCGGCATCCTGGGCGCGACGGCCACCGACCAGCAGGAGCGCGATCTTTCCTGGCTCGATTGGTCGTCCGTGCAGGACATCGCACCCGATGGAAGCTTCTTTGTGTTCGCGGAGTCGGGCGAGGGAGGAGGGCCGGGTTACTCGTCGTACCTGCGCCGGATGGACGGCTCCCCACCCGTACGACTCGGGACGGGAACTCCCCGATCGATCTCGCCCGACGGGCGCTGGACCCTTGCCGTGACGTTGGTTCCGCCAAAACCACAGCTCTCGTCCCTTCCGACCGGAGCGGGGGAGTCGCGGGTCGTCACCGCCGGCGGGCTCTCGGTGACACTCGCGGCCTGGTTCCCGGACGGAAAGCGGGTCTTGCTGAATGCAAGCGAGGGGACGGGAGGCACCCGGCTCTTCCTGCTGGAAAACCTCGACGCGAAGCCGCGTCCGCTCAGTCCGCCCGGTTATCGGGCGCTCCCGCACGGCATCTCTCCCGACAGCAAGGTCGCCGCGGTGGTCGGACCCGACCGACGGCACTACCTCTATCCTCTCGGAGGCGGTGAGCCGACGCCGATCCCCGGCCTCGAGCCGGGTGAAGATCCGGTGGGATGGACTTCGGACGGCCGCCTTCTCTACGTTTTCCGGCGCGGCGACTACCCCGGCAAGGTCTATCGCCTCGAGCCCGCGACCGGTAAGCGAGAGCTCTGGAAAGTGCTGACGCCTCCGGACCCCGCCGGCATCTCGAGCCTCGCGCCTCCCGCCGTGGCGTCCGACGGCAAGACTTACGTCTACTCCTACAACCGGATCCTGTCGGACCTGTTCCTGGCCAACGGGATCAAGTAGCGGTGGCGATTCCGACTCCTCGCAACGTCATGGTCGTCGGCAACGAGCTGGCGATCGTGTGGGAGGACGGCCGCGAGGACTATTTCCCGCTCGAGAAGCTGCGGCGCGCCTGTCCGTGCGCGATGTGCAAGGGGGAGCCGGATCTCTTCGGGAAGGTCTACAAAGGCCCGCCGCGCGTTCTCACGCCGCGCGCATTCGAGGTTGCGGCGCACCGCCGTGTCGGCGCGTACGCGCTGCAGATCGACTGGGCCGACGGACACAACGACGGCATCTACAGCTTCGAGACTCTCCGGAGGATGGGGGAAGAGGGACAGTAAGCAGTAAGCAGGAGACGCGAGTGGGTGGGGCTTACCGCTTACCGCTTACTGCTTTCCGACCTTGCGGTGCCGCTTCCGAAACGCCCGGACCTTCATCAGGTTTCCGCACGTCCCCATCGCGCACCACTGGCGGCGATGGTTGCGTGTGGAGTCGTAGAAGAAGAAGGCGCAGTCCGGATTCCCGCAGCGGCGGATCAGGCGCGGATCCCCGCTGGAAAGGAGCTCGGCGGCCGCCTCCGCCACGGAGCCCAGCAGCGCGATCGGCTGGGTCGGGCGCGCCGCGAAGCGCGTCCGGAACCCCGGGCCCTGCCGTTCGAGTCGGAGACTCCCGTCGTTTTCGGCCAGGATGAAGTTGATCGCCGCCAGGCCCTCCGTCGAGATGCCGCGGCCCTTCACCATTCCCTCGGCCATGTGGCGCAACGTCTCCCGGAACGAGCGCGCGCGCTCCGCGATCCGTGCGCCCTCGGGGCCCTCGCCCCAGCGTTTGAGCGCCTCGGCTCCGGCGCGGGGGTCGATGCGTCCGGCCCGGATCAGCCAGCGGATGAACTCCTCGAAACTCTCGAGTTGCTCGACGGGTTGGCCCCGAAGCACCGGCCGCGTGTTGACGAAGTCGAGGCAGGCGTTCCCTGCGAGGAACAGGAAGTCGGGCCGGTCGGCCCTCTCGGCCCTCTCCGCCGTGGCCACGGCAGAAGTGTAACCCCTTTCGAGGGGGAACGATGGTGGAGGGTAGGAATGGTCCTACTGGCGGAGAGGGGGGGATTCGAACCCCCGGTACGTTTTGCGTACACACGCTTTCCAAGCGTGCTCCTTAAGCCACTCGGACACCTCTCCGGGGGCGGGGATGGTACAACAGGGCCCCGTGTTCGTCGTAGAAAGAGAGTCCGGGGGTTCGAGCCGGCCACCAGAGGCAGACCCACGGCAGTAGGCCGCGCTGCCCGGAGGGCGGCGCGAATCCCCCCCTCTCCGCCATTGAAAAAAGAGTTGAAGGAGCTGGGGGTTCGAACCCCGAACGGGGGTTCGAGCCGACCACCGCCCCGACCACCGAAGGCAAGCCCCCAGCAGTAGGGAACGCCGTGCGCCAGCACGGCGGTAAGGCAGACCCACGGCAGTAGGCCGCGCTGCCCGAAGGGCGGCGCGAATCCCCCCCTCTCCGCCACACATTTCGAATCTCTCCCTCTCCGCCATACATATTTCCGGTGTGCAAGCTCACGGATGTCGTTGCGTGGCGGCGGGTTGGCCCCCATTTCTCGAAATTAACCGCCCCGCGATAGCGTACATGGTGATGGCAGAAGACCCGAACGCCTCCGACCTCGACCTCGTCCGGCAGATCAAACGTGGCGACGATCAAGCCTTTCGAGAGATGGTCGAGCGATACAACGCCCGGATTTATTCGCTGTCTTACGGCGTCCTCCGAAACCGCGAGGACGCGGAAGAGTCCACGCAGGACGCCTTCCTGACGCTCTACCGCAAGATCGACACCTTCGACGAGTCCAAGAAGTTCTTTTCGTGGTTCTACCGGGTCGCGCTCAACGCCGCCTACAGCCGGGCGCGTCGCCGCCGCCCGGCCGCCGCCACCGTTCCTCTCGACGACTTCGCCCCCCGCCTCTCGGACCGCCGTCTTGGGACCACGCCCGAGTACCTGGCCTGGGTCGACGGCACCGAGGACGAGGTCATCGCCCGGGACCTCGCCGATCGGGCGGAGGCGTTCATCGACGAGCTTCCGCCCCCGTATCGCGACGCGATCTGGATGGTCGACGTCGAGGAGATGAAGCCGTCGGACGTGGCCGAAATCCTCGAAATCTCGATGCCCGCCCTGAAGTCGCGCCTCCACCGGGCGCGCCTCCATGTGCGCCAGCGGCTCGCCGAGATCGCCTCGGCGCCGCGTGAGCCCCAGGCCGGGCAGGAGAGGGTGGCGCCGTGAAACACGACGAGATGAATTGCAAGCGCCTGATCCTCGAGTACCTCGCGGACTACGAGGACGGGTCGATGCCCGAGATCGACCGCCGCGAGCTCGAGGCCCACCTCTCCCATTGCCCGCCCTGCGTGACCTTCCTCCACTCCTACCGCGCGACCGGCCGCACGCTGAAGATGCTCAAGCCGCGCGATGTCCCGAAGAACCTGGCCGAGGCCGTCTGGAACTTCGTCCGCGAGCGCTGCCCCAAGAAGTCGTGACGCGGGAGGCCAAGCTCTCCGCGGCCGGCCTGCTATGGCTGGCCGTGTTTGCGCTCCTCTACACGATCGGCGCGCGCCTGGATCTCTGGCCCGCCCCCACGCTCGGAACGAAGTGGCACGACGCGGATCTGTGGGCGGGTCTCGCATTCGGCGTCCTCCTCCTCGCCGCGCTCGTCGCGGGAGGGTCCCGGGAGCCCTTGCGATAGAATGCCCGTCCCGGCGGCCGAGGATGAGTTCGGGCCCTGTGCGACGGAAGCCTCCGAACCTCGTCAGGTCCGGAAGGAAGCAGCGATCAGGAGGCGCCCCCGTGCGCCGCAGGTCAACCTGAGCTCATCTTCGGCCGCCGGATAATTATCCCGATGCACGTCGCGCTTCCCCGCAAATGGCGCCCCCGCGTTTTCGACGACCTGGTCGGCCAGGAGGCCGTGGCGCGCACGCTTTCCAACGCGATCGCGGAGGGCCGGGTGGCGTCGGCGTACCTGTTGACGGGGCCGCGCGGGGTCGGGAAGACCTCGACGGCGCGGATGCTGGCTCGCGCCCTGAACTGCGAGAAGGGACCGACCGTCAAGCCCTGCGGGCAGTGCGCGTCGTGCCGGGAAATCCTGGATCGGGGCGAATCCCTCGACGTCCACGAGATGGACGGCGCGTCCAACCGCAAGATCGAGAACGCGCGGGAGCTCATCGAGACGGTGCGCTACGCGCCGCAGCGGGACCGGTACCGCATCGCGATCCTCGACGAAGTCCACATGCTGACGACCGAGGCCTTCAACGCGCTGCTGAAGACCCTCGAGGAGCCTCCTCCGCACGCTCGCTTCATCCTGGCCTCGACGGAGCTCCACAAGATCCCCGCGACGATCGTCTCGCGCTGCCAGCGCTTCGCGTTTCGCGCGCTGACCGTCCGGGAGATCGCGGCGCAGCTGGAGAAAGTCGCGAAGGCCGAAAGGATCGCGGCCACGCCGGGGGCCTTCCGCCTGCTCGCCGCGGCCGCGGAGGGGAGCCTTCGGGACGCCCTCTCGCTCCTCGATCAGGCGGCGACGCTCTCCACCGGCACCGTGGACGAGGCGCGATGCGCCGAGATCCTGGCGCTCGTGGACCGCGATCAGCTGGAGGGCATGTTCTCGGCCATCGCCGGCGGCGACCGGGCCGCGGCCATCGCCAGCCTGACCCGGCTGACCGACGGCGGCGCCGATCCTCGCCACGTCCTCAAGGAGCTGGTCGGCTTTCTCCGCAAGGCGCTCCTGGTGTCCGCCGGCGGCGGCGCAGACCTGGATTCGGAGGAGCGCCAGCGCCTCTCGACGCTCTCCCGGGCGATGCCTTACGAGAATCTCCTGCGCTCGGTGTCGCTGGTGCTCCAGGCGGAGGAGCAGGTGCGCCGCGTCGACGATCCCGGCCTCGTCGTGCAGATGCTCGTCCTGAAGCTCGCCGAGCTGCCGCGCCTGAAGTCGATCGAGACGGCGATGGCCGGCGCTCCCGCGCCGCGTCCCGCCAATCCCCCCTCGCCCCCGATTCCGCCGCGCGCGGCGGATTCGGGTCCGCGGATCGTGTCGCTGGTGGCCGTCGAGCCGGAGCCGGAGCAAGCCGCCGAGGCGTCGGGGCCGCCCGCGGGCGGCGATCAGGTCGAGCGGTTTCACGAGCTGCTCGATTCGCGCAAGCGCCTGACCGCCGCGCAGGTCAGCCTCGCCGAGGCCGTCTACGTGGAAAAGGACGACCTCGTTCTGCGTTTCGGCATCGACCGCGCGGCTGCCAAGGAGGCGCTGGAGGAGCACGGCGCCCGCAAGCTCCTCTCGGAGGTCGCGCGAGAAGCCTTCGGACGCCCGCTGCGGATCGTGCTGAAGACCGGTCCGCCGGCCGACGGGGACCTGGGCAAGGCCGCGCGCGAGGTGCCGCGCTCCACGATCGCCCGCGAGCGCGCGAGCACGCGGGCCGAGTCCGACCCGATGGTGCGCTCGGCGATGGAGCTCTTCCACGGAGAGCTGACCGAGGTCAAGGAAGAGGAATGAACATCCAGAAGATGATGCAGCAGGCCCAGGCCATGCAGGCGAAGATGGACCAGGAGCTCTCCGCCATGACGGTGGAGGCGACCTCGGGCGGCGGCATGGTCAAGATCGAGATGTCGGGCAAGAAGGAGATTCTCTCGGTCGTGATCGACAAGTCCGTGGTGGATCCCCAGGACGTCGAGACCCTCCAGGACCTCGTGCTGGCCGCGGCGCGCGAAGCCTCGCGCCGCGTGGACGAGGCGGTGCAGAAGAAGACGGCGTCCCTGCTCGGCGGGATGATGCCGGGGATGCGGTAGCGCCTCGGGATGCCCGGAACGCCGAAATCTCTCGAACGCCTCGCCGCGGAGTTCCAGAGGCTGCCGGGAATCGGCGCCAAGAGCGCGTCGCGGCTGGCGTACTACCTGCTGCGCTCGCCCGACGAGGACGCCGAGCGGCTCTCGCGCGCGATCTCCGAGTCGCGCGCGGCGGTGAAGCGCTGTTCGATCTGCAACACGCTGACCGAGGAGGATCCCTGCGAGATCTGCTCGGATCCGCAGCGCGACGCGACCCTGCTCTGCGTCGTCGAAGAGCCCGGCAACCTCGCCGCGATCGAGAAGACGCGCGAATTCCGCGGCCGCTACCACGTGCTCTGGGGCGCGCTCTCGCCTCTGAAGGGGATCGGTCCGGACGAGATCGACGTCGAGGGTCTCGTGTCCCGGATCACTTCCGAGGTCCGCGAGGTGGTCCTCGCGACCAATCCCAACGTCGAGGGTGAGGCGACGGCGCTCTACCTCGCGCGTCGGCTGAAGCCTTCGGGCGTCCGCGTGACACGGATCGCATTCGGCCTGCCCGTCGGAGGAGACATCGAGTACGCCGACGAAGTCACCATGGCCCGCTCTCTCGAAAACCGCAGGGAGCTTTAGAGAAGCTGCTACAATAAGTCCTCACAGGAGAATCAGTTAATTCATGAGTTTGCCTGACCTCGTCCTCTACGACGAGGAGTTCCGAAGGATCAAGGAGTCGCTCTCGAGGCTCGCCTCCGACGCGAACGCCAACGTGGTGTTCCTCGTCGACAAGAACGGCCAGCAGATCGCGGCCGTCGGCGACCTCCAGTCGCTCGACACGACCTCGCTGGCCTCGCTGACAGCCGGCAACGTGGCCGCCACCGACGGCCTCGCGCGCCTGATCGGAGAGCGGGAGTTCTCGATCCTCTTTCACGAGGGCGAGCGCGACAACATCCACATCTCCATCGTCGCCCAGCGGGTCATCCTGGTCGTGATTTTCGACGAGCGGACGTCGCTGGGCCTCGTGCGCCTGCGCGTGCGCCGCGCCATGGCGGAGCTCGAGAAGGTCTTCGAAGACATCGCCAAGAAGGCGGAGAAGGACAAACAGGCGCTCCAGGCGGATTTCGACTCGCCGTTCGCCGAGATCACGGACGAGGACATCGACCGCCTGTTCTCCGAGTGAGCGGCCGGTTCCCGACCGCACGTTGACGTCGATGCCATGACGTTCATCAATTACGCCGCCCGCGAGATCAACTGCAAGATCGTCTACTACGGGCCGGGCCTGTGCGGAAAAACGACGAACCTGCAGTACGTCTACGACCGCACGAACCCGAGCGCCAAGGGCAAGCTGATCTCCCTGGCCACCGAGACCGACCGGACCCTCTTCTTCGACTTCCTGCCGCTCGACCTCGGGACGGTCAAGGGCTTCAAGACGCGGTTTCACCTGTATACGGTCCCAGGCCAGGTCTTCTACGACGCCTCGCGCAAGCTGATCCTGAAGGGCGTGGACGGCGTCGTCTTCGTGGCGGACTCGCAGGAGGCCAGGCTCGAGGCCAACATCGAGTCGATCCGGAACCTGGACAAGAACCTGAAAGAGCAGGGGTACGAAATCGCCACGATCCCCTACGTCCTGCAGTTCAACAAGCGGGACCTGCCCACGGCGATGCCCGCGGACGACCTCTACCGCAAGCTCAACATCAAGCGCGAGCCGACTTTCGAGGCCGTCGCCACCACCGGCGCGGGCGTGTTCGACACCCTTAAGGCGGTCGCGCGCCAGGTGTTGATGGACCTGAAGAAGCGGTAGCGCTGAAACCGTCATCCCGAGCGCAGCGAGGGATCCCGTGCTCGATTTGGGATTCGGCGAATCAAGTTCGGGATCCCTCGGGCTCCGCCCTCGGGATGACAGGCTAGCTCTCCCCGCCTTTCCCCACGGCCGCCTCGAAGCAGACGCGCTCGTCGGTGCACTCCTCGGGCAGCGCGAGACCGCCGTCGGGACCGTCCGACCGCATCGTCTTCAGGCACCAGTATTGAGCGGTCGAGGGGGATCGGGCCGGATCTCCCTGGCCGAACGCATCGGGCGCGAGCCACGTCTTGGTCCGCAGATGCCGGCAGAGGAGCGAATCCGCTTCGGGTCGCGCGCCTCCCGAGCGCGCGAAGCGCCGCATCGGCGCGAGCGGATCGTCGTTCAGGCGAAGGCCTCCTTGAGCGCTCGTTCGAGCTCGACCTTCGCCAGGCGCGCCTTGTACGCCGTCTGCGAGAGCGGCCGCGCCGCCGCGACGGCCGCTTCGGCCGCCTTCTTGGCGACGTCGGGCCCCGGCCGCTGCCCGGCGAGGGCCGCCTCCGCCTCCTTCGAGCGATAGGGAGTCGGCGCCACCGAACCGAAGAAGACGCGCGGATCGCGGATGACGCCGCCGTCGAGCGACAGCACCACGCAGGTTTCGACCAGCGGCCAGTCGAAGGATTCCTTCTCCTTGAGCTTGCGGTACACCGCGCGCGTCCCGGCCGCCGGGGCGGGCAGCGTGACCGACGCGATGACGTCGCCGGGGCCGAGGTTGTTCTCCCGCGTCGCGTCGTCGGTCGGCCGGTAGAAGAACTTGTCGATCGGCATGCTCCTCGTTCCCTTCGGAGACACGATCTCCAGCGTGGCGCCGTAGGCCGATAGCGCGGTGCCCGTCGCCGACGGGTGGATGCAGCAACAGAGAAGGCCCGTGTCGAAGACGGCGTTGAAGCGATTCTCGCCGTGGATGGCGTAGCACTCGCTGCCGCCCTTCTTGCGGCAGTCGAACTCCTCGAGCCTGTAGTACCAGCAGCGAGGGCGCTGGCATAGGTTGCCGCCGAGGGTCGCCATGTTGCGGATCTGGGGAGTCGCCGCTCCCGCCGCGGCCGCGGCCAGAGCCGGGTACGCCTTCTGGATCCCGGCGTCGCCGGCGATCGCCGAGAGCGTGGCCAGAGCGCCAATCTGCGCAGGAGGTCCCGCCTCGATCCGGGAGGCGCCCTTGACGCCCGCGATCGAGACCACCGTGGACGGGGAGTCGAGGCCCTCTTTCATGCGGTCGAGGAGGTCGACCCCTCCCGCTTTCAGGACCGAGTCGGGCTTGGCGGTCTCGCGCGCCGCGTCGGCGAGCGAGCCGGCCTGGACCAGGACGAAGGATTTCATGACCGTCCTCCCTTCCGGCCCTCTTCGACCGCAGCGAGCACGACCTCGGGCGTGATCGGGATGCGACGGATCCGGGAGCCGACGGCGTGCGAGACCGCATTTGCGATCGCGGCGGCCGTCGGCACGGTCGCCGGTTCGCCGATTCCGACCGACTGCGTGTTGTTGACGCCGTCCCAGACCGGGACGACGATCGTTTCGATCTCGGGACAGTCGAGGGCGCCGGCGATCTTGTACGCCTCGACGTTGGGGTTGACCATGCGGCCGGTCTGGCCGTCGAGGACGCGGTCCTCGAACAGCGCATAGGACATCCCCTGGATGACGCCTCCCTGGATCTGGCTCTCGGTCGTCAGGGCGTTGACGACGATTCCGCAGTCGTGGACGGCGACGATGCGCTCAACCTTGACCTTTCCGGTCTCGGTATCGACCGCCACCTCGGCGAACTGCGCGCCGCAGGTGAACCGCTTCCAGGCGTCCTCGTGGTTCTCGGCCCGCTCGACGGTCGCCGAAGCGCCCTCCGACGGGAGCACCTTGCACGCCTCGACGATCGAGACCTTCTTGGCCGGATCGGCGGAGGTCGTCACGAAGCCTCCAGCCACCGAGACTGTGTCGGGCGCGACCTTCCATTCCTTCGCGACGGCCTCTCCCAGCTTCTTCTTAGCCGCCAGGGCGGCTCGCCGGATCGTCGGCGCGCTCGACGGCGTCGTCGTCGAGCCTCCCGAATCGGGGCCGAAGGGCATCCGCGTATCGCCCATCCGGATCGAGATCTTTTCCAGCGGGAGCCCGAGCTCCTCGGCCGCAACGATCGCGATCATGGTTCGCGAACCCGTGCCGATGTCCTGGACGCCGTGCTCGACCTCGGCCGAGCCGTCGCGGTTCAACGTGATCGTGGCGCGCGGGCCGGTGCTGCCGGTGTTGTACCAGACCGAAGCGCCCAGTCCCACGCCGCGCCGGATCGCGGGATCATCGGTCTTCCGCCGGGCATCCCGATCCTTCCAGCCGATCTTCTCGGCGCCGATCTTGAACTCCTCGCGGCGGACCGGCGAGGGGTCGTTCTTGATGCGCAGCTCCAGCGGATCCATGTTGAGCTTCGCGGCGAGCTCGTCCATCGCCGCCTCCAGCGCGAAGGCGCCCTGAGGATGGCCCGGCGCGCGGAAGGCGGCGGAGGGCCCGGCGTTGGTGAAGACGTCGTACTCCTCGACCCGGAGGTTGGGACAGGCGTAGACGTTCTTGGCCGGTCCCGAAGTGCCCGTCCCTCCGTTGGTGCCGCCCGTCCCGTGGACGGTCAGGTGCATCGCGGTCAGCGTTCCGTCGCGCTTGGCGCCGAGCCGAATCCGCTGGACCGAGGACGGCCGGTTGCCGGTCGTCGTCTGCTCCTCTTTGCGGTCGAGGAAGAGCCGGACCGGCGCCCCGGCCTCCTGCGCGAGCTTGGCGGCCGTCACGCCCTCGACGCGGGGCCCGAACTTGGCGCCGAATCCCCCGCCCATGTAATCCGTGATGACCCGGACCTTCGAAGGAGAGATCTTCAGGTTCTCGGCGAGGTCCCCCCGCATCTCGAAGATGCCCTGCGTCGACCCCCAGACCGTCAGCTCGTCGCCCTCCCAGCGGGCGGTCAGCCCGTGGGTCTCGAGGGCGGAGTGCACCTGGACCTGCGTCTCGTAGGTATGGTCGATCTGGACGTCGGCCTGGCGGAATCCCTCCTCCAGGTTGCCCTTCTCGGAGAGACGCGGCCCGACCACGTTGCCCTTCTTCGGGAGTTTCTTTCTGTTCGTGTCCACGTCGCCGCCGGACGTCTTCGTCGACGCTTCGCCTTCGAAGACCAGCGGGGCGGTTGGCGCCTGGGCCTCTCCGATACGCACCACGAACGGGCGCGCCTCGTAGGTCACCTTGATCGCGGCGAGAGCGTCCTGCGCGCGCTCGGGTGTGTCGGCCGCGAGCGCCGCGATCTCCTGGCCGGCGTAGCGCATCTTGTCTCCGGGGTTGGCGATCACAAGGACGGCCTTCACACCCGGCATCTTGCGGGCGGGCTCGACGTCGATGGACTTCACCGTGGCCGCGGCGAGCGGGCAGCGCAGGATCCTCCCGTAGAGCATCCCCGGCAGGCGCACGTCGCTCGGGTACTTCGCCTCGCCGGTGGTCTTGGCTTTTCCGTCGAGGCGGGGAACGCGGGTGCCGAGGATCGTGAACTTGGTCGACGGATCCCATGGGGCGGGATCGCCGGGCTCGAGCTGAATCTCCTTTTCCTGGTACTCGCCGTTGAAGCCGACGCGGATCTTGTCTTTCATCTCAGGCCTCCTCGGCTTCGAGGGCTTCGCGCGTGGCCGCGTCGACGCGGGGATCGTCGGAAAGAGTCACGCCGGCGGTCGAAAGCCGGGCCAGCATCAGAGGCTCGGCCACGGCGGCCTTCTTGATCCCGGCGGCGCGCTCGACGGCGTCGAAGACGTGAGGGTAGGTGCCGCAGCGGCACAAGTTGCCGGCCACCGCCTCCCGGATCTGCTGCCGGTTGGGTTTGGGGTTGTGGTCCAGGAGGAGCTTGCAGGAGAGGATCATGCCGGACGTGCAGTAGCCGCACTGCAGAGCGTCCGCTTCGATGAACGCCTGCTGGATCGGCGACAGGCGGCCGTCGGAGGCCAGGCCCTCGATCGTCACGATCTCCCTGCCGGCGACCTCGTGTGCGAGCGTCAAGCAGGAACAGGCGGCCGCCCCGTCGAGAAGGACGGTGCAGGCGCCGCAGGCGCCTCGGCCGCAGACCACCTTGGTCCCGGTCAGCCCGATCCGGTCCCGAAGGGCATCCGCGAGCGTGACGCGGGGCTCGACGGAAATCTTGTGGACCGCGCCATTGACCTTCAGCTCCAGCGGAGCGGCGTCGGGGCCGATCCGGTCGTCGGTTGCCGCCCGGACCTTGGTTCCGATGCCGGCGGCCACGGCTCCCACCAGCGTTCCTCGAACGAGATCGCGGCGGGTGAAGCCGCTGTTGCGCTCGTCGCTCATGCGCCCACCTCGTTCTGGATCATACGTCCGTTGAGGCCGAGAGTTGTGGCGGCGTGCCGGGTTCAGCGCTTCTTTCTCCCAGGCGGCCGCGCCGCGGGCGCCGCCGGCGGAAATCCCGAGGATGTCTTCAGGAAGCGGCGCAGCGACTCGGGCGCGTCGATCGCCGCCCGGCGCGCGAGGCCCAGCGACCCGGGACCGAGGGGGAGGGACCGCAGCCGCGCCGTCTCCCGCGAGAGCGCGGCGTCGACGTCGGCGAGGGCCCTGCGCCGGCCGGCCGCCGGGAGGGCATCGAGGAAGGCGACGCGGGCCAGGAGCACGTCGTGGCCGCGGCCGACCGCGGGCGCCTCGGCCAGCCACCGGCGGAGCTCCCGACGGCCGGCCGCCGTCGCCCGGTAGAGATGGCGGCGGGGTCCCCGGCGGGGTCCGAGGACCCGGAGCCGCACCCATCCCCGGCGCCGCAGGAGGGCGAGCGCCGGGTAGATCTGGGAGAAGCCGGCGGACCAGATCGGGTCGAGCTCGTCGCGAAGAGCGCGCGCAAGGTCGTAGCCCGTGCGCGGCTCCTCGTGGAGGAATCCCAGGAGAACGTGAGGGAGGGACATCGACGCAACTATATCAGTGCAGATATAGTAGGCCTCGCCGGACGGCCGCGCGTGTCCCCAAAAGGCCAAAGTCAAGGCGTAAAAAAAGGGGGCCCGCAGGCCCCCGAGAAACCGTGTGCGAAGCTGTAAGTGCTTGACTTACTTCTTCTTCTTCGTCGCCTTCTTTGCTTTCTTGGCGGACTTCTTCTTCGTGGCCATCACGTCACCTCCCTCCCGACAGCCGATTGACAGCCTTCGGGCGAGATGCTAATTTTTCCGCCCCCGCGAAAGGGCGTATCGCCTTCAGTCTGTCGCTGCCGAACGATTGATGGGTCATACGCTCTGGGTAAATCGCCGGTTGGGTTACCGCCCATCCGGCGATTTCATTTTAGAGGTTTCGGTTTCTCCCGTTCAAGAAAGTTTCCCTTGCAATTCCTCTTGACATCATTCTGGCGATGCGCGCGACGCAAGTCAAGTCGAGGGAGTCAACCGCAACATAGAATCGCGCCGTGAGCGCATCCGAGACCATCACGGTCGCGCACAGTCCCGACTCCGACGACGCCTTCATGTTCTACGCCCTCGCGCAGGGCCGCGTCGAGACCGAGGGGCTCGCGTTCGTCCACGAGCTTTCCGACATCGAGTCCCTCAATCGGCGCGCGATGGCGGGCGAGCTCGCCGTCACGGCGGTCTCCTTCCACGCGTACGCACACCTGGCCGACCGTTACCTCCTTCTTCCGCACGGCGCCTCCTTCGGCGACGGATACGGACCCGTCGTCGTGGCGCGCGAGCCGATCCCGCGCGACGCGATCGCCTCGGGCGAGGTCGCCGTCGCCTCTCCGGGCCCCTGGACGACGGCGGAGCTGGCTCTGCGTCTGTGGGCTCCGGGAGCATCGACCCGCTCGATGCCGTTCGACCGCATCCAGGACGCGGTCGCGCGCGGCGAGACGCGCGCAGGCCTGTTGATTCACGAGGGACAGCTGACGTTTCGCGACGAGGGGCTGACGGAAATCGTCGACCTCGGACGCTGGTGGAAGGAAGAGACGGGCCTGCCGCTGCCTCTGGGGGGCAACGTCGTGCGCCGTGATCTCGGCGCCGACCGGATCGGGCGGATCTCCCGCGCCTTGTCGCGATCCATCGAGTACGGCCTCGCCCACCGCTCCGACGCGCTCGACCACGCCATGCGCTATGCCCGCGGCCTTCCCCGCGAGAAGGCCGACCGCTTCGTGGACATGTACGTCAACGCCTGGACGCGGGGCTACGGCGAGGAGGGACGCAAGGCGGTCCAGATGCTTCTCGACCGCGCCCACGCTGCGGGTCTGACCCCGAAGGTGCGGGCCGAGTACGCGGAAGGGTAGGAGCCGCCGTGAGGCTCGACTCCAGGCTCCAGACGCTCGTTCTGGCCGTCCACATCCTCGCCCTCGGCCTCGCGCTGGGTCCTCTCGTCTTCTTCGGCGCCGTCGTGGCGCCGGCGTCCTTCCGCATCCTGCCCACGCACGACATGGCCGGGGCGCTGCAAAGCCCCATTCTCTCCAAGCTCTGCCTGATGGGCGAAGCCAGTTTCCTCGTCCTCTTCGGGACTTCGTGGCTGCTGACGGGCAACGGCGCGGCGAAGCTGACGCGCTCGCTCCTGACCCGGCTTCCCATTCTCGGATTCTTCGCGGCGATCGTGATCCGGCAGCTCTTGATTCCGCAGATCGACCGGATTCGCGTCGAGGCGGCAGGTCTGATCGACAGTCTTCCGGCCGGTGATCCCTCGCGCCTCCTCCTGGACCGCTATCACCGCCTGGCGACCGGGTTTTTCTCGGTCGAGATCGCCGCGGCGCTCATCCTCGTGCTCACGACGGCCCGGCTGTTGTCGGCGCCGCGTGTCGTCCCGCCTGCGCCCGTGGCCGTTCCGAAGCCCGCGCCGAAGATTCTGGATTTGTAGCAGGGTGACGGCGGGACTACGTCCTTCGCCGCATCCCCTGAAGAACCAGAATCGCTCCCGCGGCGACCAGCGCCCACGGCCAGAATCTCCACACCGCGTCGAAAAACTCTTCGGGAAAACGGATGTTCCGCGAGAGGGCGGTCGCCAACGCGATCGCCACCAGCACGACGCCCGGCACGATCGGCGCGTGCCGCGCATCGGCGCCCGAGGAACGGAGGACCGCCGTCGCGAGGAGGAACCCGACGCCGAGGCAGAGCAGCAGCACGGCCCAGGGAGGCATCCACGGTTCGAGCGGCCGGCGCAGCAGGAATCCCGCGCCCAGGCCCAGGCACACGCAGGCGGGCACGACGGGTCCCCGGAATCCTCCCAGACCCGACGCGACGAAGAGAACCGTGCCGATCAAGAGAAGGATCGGCCCGGGTCCCGTGAGGTCGAACTGTCGGGAGAGGATGAAGTAGACGCCGACGGCGGTCAGAGCGATCCCGACGTTCAAGCTCCGGCGGTCGCGCGGACCCTGGTTCATCGCTTGCGGGCGAGCTCCGCGGCCCGGGCTCCCGGTCCCGCGGCCTTGTCGGCATCCCACCGGTAGAAGCCCTCGCCGGACTTCCGGCCCGTGTGCCCCTCGGCCACCAGCGTGCGCAGGATCTCGGGCGGCGTGAAGCGCTCGGAGGGAATCTCCGCGGCGAGCGTCTCGGCGATTGCAAGGCGGACGTCGAGTCCCACGAGGTCGCTGGTCTTCAAAGGACCCATGCGGTGCCCGTACCCGAGCTCGAGAGCCCGGTCGATGTCCTCCGGCCCCGCGATCCCGTCTTCGACCATCCGCATGGCCTCCAGGCCCAGCGCCACGCCCAGCCGCGAGGTCGCGAAGCCCGGCGAGTCGAACACGAGCACCGGCTCCTTGCCCAGCGAGCGTGCGAAGTCGAGCGCCCGGGACTCGGTCTCGCGGGATGTCTCCCGGCCCCGGACGATCTCCACCAGCGGCATCGCGGCCACGGGGTTGAAGAAGTGGATGCCGATGACGCGGTCCCGCCGGCCAGTGGCGTGGGCGATCTTCGTGATCGACAGCGAGGAGGTGTTGGTGGCCAGCAAGGTCCGGGGAGGGCAGAGGTCGTCGAGCTCGGAGAAGATCATGCGCTTCAAGTCGAGGGCTTCGGGAACGGCCTCGATCGCGATGTCGACGTTGGCGCCGTCCTTCAACCTCTCGAGAGCGCGGAGGCGGTGCCTCGCCTGCTCGGCGGCATCGGAGGTGAGCTTGCCCTTGTCGATGGCGCGTCCCCAGGAGGACTCGACGTGCCCGCGGACGGCCCGCTGCGCTTCCGGGTCGGCGTCGAAGACGGCCGTGTCGTGGCCGGCGAGAGCGCAGGCGCCCGCGATGCCGCGGCCCATGGTGCCCGCGCCGATGACGAGGACGGAGGCCACGGAGGGGAATTATATGGAGTGGTCGAACACCCGCGCCGCGTTTCCCCACAGGATCCGCCCCTTCGCTTCCTCGGAGAGGGGCAGCGACAGGAAATCCTCGACGTTGCGCTTCATCGAGGCGACGCCGGGGCTCGGGTAGTCCGTGCCCCACAGGCATCTGTCCGAAAGCTCTTCGAGACGCGGCAGATAGTCCAGCAGCTTCTTCGGCGGGATCCCGGAGAGGTCCAGGTGCACGTTGGGATGGCGGCGCACCAGGAACGCCGCGGACTCCATGAAGAGAGGACGTCCCGCGTGCGCGAGCAGGATCTTCAGGCGCGGAAAGTCCACGGCGACGTCGTCGACGGGCATCGGATCGGCGAAGCGATTGCGGGCGCCCGGAAAGATCGACGTCCCGGTGTGGATGGTGACCGGGCGGGAAAGCTCCTGGGCGATCGCGTAGACGTCGGCGAGTCCCTCGAGTCCGTCGAGATAGGCGTTGGCCGCGAAGAGCTGGTGCGGCGGATGGATCTTGATCAGGCGAATTCCGAGCTGCTCGAGGAGTCGGCGGGTCTCGCCGGCGGCGTCCTTGCAGTGGCGCGGGTGGACGGAGCCGACGGCGTAGAGCCGGTCCTCGTGTCCGCGCACGTACCGCGAGACCCAGTCGTTGGCGCTCGCGTCGAAGCCCATCACCTCGGGCGCAACGTAGTTGATCAGCGCGGCGCGCTCGACGCCCTCCCGATCCATCAGACGCAGCAACGCGTTCGGATCGGCCAGGGCCGTCTGCACCTCCTCGAGGTCCTTCCGTCCGGAGCGCATGAGCGCCAGCGCCCCCGGGTGCATCTGCTCCCAGGGTTGGACGTGGATGTGGCAGTCGAAAACGCGCACGCGCAGAGCCTATGCCACGTCTGCCTCTGCCACGTCTTCTCTGGTACCCTTGTGGACAACGCGCAATGCCGAAAGTTCGAGCCCGGTTTCTGGCCGGTGTGTGCGCCCTGGCCGCCGTCGCGGCCGCGGCCCCGAAATCTCCCACGCCCGCTCCCACACGAATCCCGACACCCGTGCCGCCCGAGCGCGCGCCCGCCGTCAACAAGGGCGCCGCGCCCGACAAGCGGGACCCGCGCTACCCCAATCCCTACCTCAGCTTCTCGAAGATCACGCGCGTGGAAGAGGTGGACCTCGACAACGACGGAATCGCCGAAGCGCTGGTCGAGGGGATCGGCACGTTCCGCAGCCTCCCGCAGGACATCCCCGTCCTGGGCTTCGTCTCGCGCTCGCGGCTGCCGTTCGAGAACCCGATCTTCGCGGTCTTCAAGCGCATCAAGGGCGGCGACTGGGACCTGCTCCTTGCCGGGCACCTTCCGCTGCGCTGCCGCCAGACCGACGATCCCGCCAAGTGCGACGAGCTCTTCGCGTTCTCCAGCATTCCTTTCCGCTTCGACGACCGCCGGCAGGTCGCGGTGCAGATCGTCCACGCCGGCGAGCCGCGCGTCTCGGAGACTCGGATCTACCGCCTCGACGCGGGGCGCCTGACGGAGACGTTCGGCATCGCGCTGCCGAAATCGTCGGTCGACGTCGCGTTCGGCCCCGACGGGGTCACGCGGCAGATCGCGGTGGACACGTTCATCAACAAGGATCTGCCGCCGCGGTACCGCAGCTTCACGCTCGACTCGAACTTCGTGTTCGGCGAACGCAAGTTTCGGATCCTCTCGGAGAGTCTCGAGCCCGAGTGGGGTGGAGGAGACGTCGACCTCTCCTACTGGGGGCTCGTCCACCAGCCGACGTTCACCGGGGACCTCGCGCGCCTGCAGGAGCGGCAGCGGCGGGCGGCGGCCGAGGCTCCCTGGTCGCTGGACCCGGTGGAGCTGGTGAAGAAGCGCTACCCCGACGCCAAGGACGTCCGGCTGGGTGTCAAGCAGCCGGGTCTCGCGGTCGTGGACTTCGAGCGCGTCGGCTGTCCCGCGCACGTCGTCGTCTTCCAGCCTCTCCGGGAGAGCGAGGGAGAGAGGAGTCTCTGGGACTTCGCGGTGATCCGCTCGCCCGAGGAGCCGGCCTACGAGTGCCTGGGCGAGGCGCCGCTCAAGGGGCAGTAGCCGGAACGCTTCGCAGGCGCCGGTAGAGGAATGACGCGGCCAGCGCCGCGGCGTTGACGGCCGTTCCCACGAGCACCGGATCGCGGCCTCCGAAGAGTTCCGGCGCAAAGCGCGCCGCCACGGCCGTGACGCCTCCCAGGATCATCGCGGCGATCGCCCCCGCGGGAGGAATGCGGCCGCGGCCGGGCAGAAACGCCGCGAGAACCGGAAGGATCAGACCCGAAGCGAAGATCGAGTAACCGAGCTTGAGGGTCTCGAGGACGTTGCGGTCCAGGGCGAGCGCGGTCGCGAGACCGAGTGCCCCGAAGACGGCGGGGAAAGCGCGCGAGACCGAGAGCGGGACGGAGCGGCCCGTCAGCGCCGGAAGCAGGTCGCGGGCCGTCACGGCCGTCGCCGAAAGCAGAACGACGTCCGCCGAAGTCTGCATCGTGGCCACGAGAGCCACGAGCACGAGCGCCGAGAGGGCCGGGGGCAGAAAGGCGAGGACGGCGGCGGGCAGAGCGTGGGTCGGCTCGACCGGGGACAGCGCCCCGCGTGCGACAAGAGCGATCGCCGCGACGGACAGACCGAAGAGAATCTTCGAGACGGCCGCGAGGAGCGAGGCCCGCCGAGCCGCCGTCTCGTCGCGGCTGGAGGAGAGCTTCAGATAGACGTCGCTTCCGACCAGGTGCGGGAGGCCGACGAGAACGAGCATCGCGACGACGTCGGTGAAGCGAAAGGTCGGCGAGGTCGGGAAGCTCCAGAACTCCGCCGGAAGCGCGGAGAGGCGCCCGGCCTTCGGCAGCGCGGCGCACAGCGCGATACCCGGGATCCCGATCAGCATCAGCCCGTACTGGAGCAGGTCCGTGCGCACGACGGCGAACTGCCCGCCCAGAGCCGTGTAGGCCACGAACACCGCGGAGGAGGCGACGATGGCGAAGTCGGGCGCGACGCCGAACGCGGTCGTCAGCACGACCTGCGTCGCCTCCGTCAGAAGAGCGAACCAGACGATCTCCGCGGCCACGACGAGCACGGCCGCGGCGCGGCGCGCGGCCTCGCCGTAGTAGCGGCCCACGATCTCGGGCAGCGTCACGGCGCCTTCGCGGCGCACGCGCCTCGCCAGGAAGAATCCCAGCGCCGCGAGGCCCAGCGCTCCCGCCAGGTCCAGCCACAGTCCGGTGAGTCCGTGCGTGTAGACGAGGGCGGCCAGTGCGATCGTCGTGGATCCGCCGGTCGTCAGCGAGGCGAGGCCGGTGAACGTCCAGAACGTCGAGAGCGACCGGTCGGCGACGAAGAAGGAGGCCTCGTCTTTCCCGGCGCGACGGCGCCATGCCAAACCGGTCGCGAGGACGGCGGCGAGATAGACGACGAGGGCCCCCAGGAAGAGGGTCGGCACGGAACCGGCATTATCCACGGCC